>CAIUGL010000022.1 GCA_903898715.1 uncultured Cytophagaceae bacterium | reverse complement strand
GCCAACCTGCCAACCCGCCAATCCCCCAACCGAAGAGCCCCGCCAGCCGCCCGCCCGCCACTCCACCAACCCGGCACCCCGCCAACCCGTCAACTCTCGGACCACCAACCCACCAACCCGGCGACACCCCTCTTCTCCAGAACATAAAATCATCCTGTCCCAAATCCATTGCTTTCGTAGTAATCTCACCCGAAGCTAGATTAATCACATATTCCAAGACCTCTTCTCCCATTTCTTCAACCGATTTTTCACCGCTGATGATTGGTCCGCAATCGATATCAATGATTTCTGGTAATTTATTTGCTAATCGTGTGTTCGTTGACAACTTAACCATCGGGCTAATGGGATTGCCCGTAGGCGTTCCCAAACCCGTTGTAAATAATTGAACAGTTGCCCCTGCCCCTGCCATTCCGGTGGTGGCCAACACATCATTTCCGGGAGTGCAAACTAAGTTTAGACCTTTTTGTGTCGCGTATTGGCCATATCCAAGTGCGTCAACGATTGGTGAAGAACCTGCCTTTTTAGCTGCACCTGCCGATTTAATCGCATCAGTGATTAATCCATCTTTAATGTTTCCAGGTGAAGGATTCATGTCGAAGCCCGCTCCTACTGCTGCGGCACGTTTGGCATATTCACGCATCATTTTGCCAAAATTATCTGCTACTTCTGCCGTTACAGAAC
This sequence comes from uncultured Cytophagaceae bacterium, assembly GCA_903898715.1. Classification (GTDB taxonomy): domain Bacteria; phylum Bacteroidota; class Bacteroidia; order Cytophagales; family Spirosomataceae; genus Aquirufa; species Aquirufa avitistagni. The sequence goes on along the minus strand of CAIUGL010000022.1, from coordinate 1,280 downwards.
GATTTTGTAATTCTTGTTCTACGCCGCATAACTCTGGAAATTCAGCAATCATGACAGTTCCGCCTAGTCCCACAAGCAAGTCGGCCGTATGTCCAATCGCCGGATTAGCCGAAATTCCTGAAAAACCATCGGATCCGCCACATTTAACGCCTAAGCGTAAAGCAGATAATGGCGCAGGTTTGCGGTCAATTTGATTGATTTCAATTAAGCCTTCAAACGTTTTTAATACAACCTCATTTAATAAATTTTCAACTCCACTACCTTCATCTTGCTGTTGTTCAAAGATGTGCATTGGCTTATTGAAATTCGGGTCTTTTTCGGCTAATTTTTGTTTGAAAACGGCAATTTGTGAGTGCTGGCAACCTAAACTTAAAATGGTAATTCCGCCAACATTGGGATTAACACAATAGCCAGCTAATAAGGCACATAGGTTTTCGGAATCATCTTTGTTTTCACCACACCCACTTTCATGTGTTAAGAATTTAATACCATCCACATTGGGAAATAGTGGGCTTTTGGCAATAATAGCCTCATTTGAGCTAGAGCCTAAGGCTAATGCCTTTCCTGCTTCAAATTGCTTACGTAAATGAATCACTTGCTCAGTGACGGAATCATTTTTCTGAAAGCCTAATCCTTGAATGAATGCATTCTTAAGTAATTCAATGTTTCTGTTTTCGCAGAAAACCAAAGGAATAACTAACCAATAATTCTGTGTCCCTACTTGTCCATCCGCACGGTGGTATCCATTAAATGTTCTGTTTTTGAATTTACTAATATCCGGACTAGACCAAGTATAGTCTTTTAATTTTCCTTCAAAATCTTGTGAGGCATGATGAAGATTAAACGTATGAATTAATCCACCTTTGGGGATTTCTTGGCTTGCATGACCCACTAAAACACCATACATATAGGCATTGCCATGTTTACCTATTGCTTCTGTCGTAAACTTGTGTTTGGCTGCAATGTCATCTTGTAGAATAATTTTGTTTCCTTCATGCTCAATAACAGTACCTGCTTTAAGGTCTTGTAGGGCAACGAGTAAATTATCAGATGGATTTATTTGTAAATAAGTACGTGACATAAAATTAATTTAAACTAAAAATTCGTTTGGTTAACACCCATTTTTCCGTGGGTTTCGATCCGGGTATTCTTTGTTGGAATTGATTCATTAAATTCTCCCAAGCTTGAACTGCTTCATTTTCTTGATCTGCTTTAGCTTTTGCTTCAAAGCTAAACGAATCATCAGTAATCATTTCCATGACCAATCGATTCGCATAGCG
>CAIUGL010000021.1 GCA_903898715.1 uncultured Cytophagaceae bacterium | reverse complement strand
TTCGAAGTTCAATTTAGTCCGTGACCAATCGAGCACGGGCATGAAATTATAGCACACGGTTTTGATGCCGCAAGCCGCTAGATTTCGTAAGGATGTCTTGTAATTTTCGATGAGCTGCGCACGCGATGGCAAGGCCTTTTTTATTCCTTCATGTACGGGAAGCGATTCGACCACAGACCAGTGTAAGGGCGTCCAATCCTGATTACCCGCTTCGATGATCGCAATGCGTTCTTGGATTGCTTCGATGGGCCAAACCTCACCCACCGGAATTTGGTGTAATGCGGTGACAACACCGGTACATCCGGCTTGTCGTATATCCATCAGCGAAACTGGGTCGTTCGGTCCGAACCAGCGCATCGTGTGTATCATGTAAAATTGTTTAGAGGCTTCCGCGTTTTAAAGCGCAAAATGCACAAAATTTACTGAATATGCATAAGAGATGACCTGGATATCAAATGCATGCAAAATCATTTTGAGTCGATTAGAGAAATGCAACCATTTTGTTACTTTTTTATATAAATTAGTAACAATAATCTTACCTTTGATTTATGAGCGTACACCAAACAATTCTAGACAAGATTAATTTAAAGGCCCCTGGAGACATTTTTTTCCCTACGGAATTTCGCATGCTCGGAACAGACGATGCCATTAAAATGGCACTCTCCCGTTTAGTTAAAGAAAATAAAATTGAAAGACTGGCTCATGGAATCTATTATATTCCCAAATTCCACGATCTAATTGGCCCCGTCAAGCCATCACTTGAAATGATTGCAAATGCCATTGCATCGAGAGATCACATACAAATTAAGTCAACCGGAATTAGTGCCCTGAATAAATTAGGCTTGTCTGAACAAGTGCCAACTAGGCATGTATACATTACCAATGGCCAACCCAGAACATACCATGTAGCGGAAAATGAGATACATTTTAAAAGTGCAAGTCCTAAAAAATTAGCCTTAAAGGGCCCCATAAGTTCTCTTATCATTCTTGCCATGGATGAGATGAGACAAAGTGAATTTGATGAAACCTTGGCAAACAAAATAAAGGTTTTACTTCAAAATGAAGATCCCACGCTGTTAGAAAATGATATGATGTTAGCCCCATCTTGGATTGCTAAAGAACTTTTATCGATCATTTCAAAATCATAAGCCCATGAAATGGTTTAAGCTAGCGATTGAAGATCGCAAGATAATCTTGCAGCAAGCAAGTGCTCAAAGTGGGATAAATGAAAAGGCGCTAGAAAAGGACCTTTGGGTCACAATGGTGTTAGATGCTGTGTTTAAAACGCCATATGCCCATCACCTGCATTTCAAAGGCGGGACTTCTTTAAGTAAGGCGTGGCAGATTATTGAAAGGTTTTCGGAGGATATTGATTTATCAATTGATAGATCGTTTTATGGATTTGGAGAAGACTTGTCCTATTCCCAAATCAAAAAACTTAAAAGAATATCCAGCGAATTCGTCAGCAGCAACTTTAGAAAAGAGCTTGAAAAGACTCTTGTCGAAATGGGAGTGCCTGCTCAACTATTTAGTTGCAAGGCAACACCCATCCCCAAAACAAGGAGAGACACAGCGGACCCGCAGGAAATTATAATTGAATATGTTTCGATCTTAGATAACGTCGACTACTTGCCCGATACGATAAAAGTAGAAGTGAGTGCTAGGTCCATTAATGAAAGTACCCAAATGAGGCAATTAACTTCTCTAATAGGAAGCTTACTGACTCAATTAGAGCTAAGTGTACCATTTCAAGTACGATGCATCGAGCCTCAAATTACCCTATTGGAAAAAGTATTTCTATTGCACGAAGAATTTACAAAAGACGATTTAGAAATGCGCCATGTAAGAATGTCGAGACATTTATATGACTTATTCCTATTAAGTGAATCAAATTACGCTAACATCGCTCTAGATGACACTCCGCTATACCATCGAATCATTGCACACAGACAGCACTACATTAGACAAACGGGAATTAATTATGAAAATCATGGGATGCAAAGCATTTCATTTCTTCCTCCTAATACTATTTTGGAAAGATACGAGGAAGACTATGAGAAAATGAAACTGAATATGATTTATGGTAAGGCGCCCGCTTTTATTGATTTAATTGAAAAATTACGAGCGCTACAAGACAAAATTAGAATCACGACAAACTCTCCCTAATCCAACGAAAGATTCTCTATCTACATGTTTTTTAGGAATTGGCTACTTTATCGATCACAAAAAACATATTTATCGATCATAAAAAGCTAAATAATGATCGATATCGACAATTTTTATGATCGATAAAATAAGACGCGAAGTTTCGCGTCTCTACAATTTATAAAACGCCTGCCAACTTAACCACCCACGCATATTGGCA
>CAIUGL010000020.1 GCA_903898715.1 uncultured Cytophagaceae bacterium | reverse complement strand
GGGGCGGCATGCCACCGATGCTTGCTGTATGGCTCCCCAATCTGGTGTTTTCCGCGGTGGGAGTGGGTTTGTACTATACGATTCCGCGAAAAATGACACAGGCGCCCCGACTTCTCGACTATTTCAAAATTCATTTTATCGTTATCCTGTACGCGTTTACGGCGATATTAGGCAATGCGACTCATGCAAATGCGCTGACGATCGTGTTTTTTCGTTGTGTGATTGCGGCGGTGGGCTTAGCGGGTATTTTATATTTCTCCAAAACCTCTTTTCGCGTTTCGCGGGATGTCTGGGGGGTGTGGCTCCTAAATGGGGTGTTTATTGCCCTACACTGGCTCTTGTTTTTCGGTGCTGCCAAAGTATCCACCGTGGCGATGTGCCTGGCGGGACTTTCCACCCAGACTTTTTGGACTTCTGTGATGGAGCCCATTGCCAAAAAACAAAAGATCGCCTGGATCGAAGTATTTTTAGGTCTGGTTGTCGTGGTGGCCTTGGGCATCATTTTTTCTGTACAGCCCGGGCAATGGCTCGGATTAGTGATGGGGATTGGTTCCGGGTTTTTCGGGGCGTTATTTTCGGTGATTAACGGAAATTACACGCACTCGCATGATCCCAAATTAATTACCGTATATGAGATGGCTGCGGCGGGCTTAATCACTGGACTAATCTGGACGTATGGCCTGAATTCGGATGCGGCGGGCTTTGTGCCTTTAGGGCTTGATTGGCTCTGGATAGGCATTTTAGCGGTCGTTTGTACGGTGTATGCGTACACGGAAACGATACATTTGTATAAGGTTTTCAGTGTTTTCTCGATCAATTTAGTGATTACGTTGGAGCCCGTGTACGGCATTTTACTCGCCGTCTTCATTTTCGGCCAAAAAGAAATCATGCACCCCGGCTTCTATTGGGGCACGGGATTGTTGGTTTTAACGGTCATGGCCCACCCTTTTCTCAAGAAAAAATAATCAGTTTCCTAGTCAATAACCCATAGGAATAATCCTCCCTACCCCTTAGCTTTGCCAAACCTTGGAGGATTGGCAAAGCTAGCTGAGGGACTAAACCTATGAAACACCCAGTCGCATTGAACCTGCTCGTTTATGGGCCGGAAATGAATCAACATGTATTGTCGGAATTATCGTTCATCGCGCAGACCGGGTACCAAGGCGTTGAAATTCCCATTTTTGATACGGATGTAAACAAGTGGCCGGTTTGGAAGGAAGAAGCTGACCGACTAGGCCTAACGCTTTTCGCATGCGGCATCGCAGGTCCTGAGCAAAATCTAATTTCACCGGATCCGAAAGTCCGAGCAGCAGGTTTGGCCTATATCAAAGCAGCCACAGATGTCGCAGCCCTGCTCGGATCGCCTTATTTATCTGGCCCAATTCATTCAGCATTAGGTGTTTTTACGGGACAAGCTGCCACGGAACAAGAAATTAACTGGGCTGTGGAAGGGATGCGCGAAGCGGCCAACTACGCTGCGACGAAAAACATCACCATTTGCCTGGAATATTTAAACCGATTTGAGAGTTATTTGGTGTCATGCGCGGAGGAACTTTATACCCTCGTGAAACGCATCGACCACCCGAATGTGCGGATCATGTTTGATACATTTCATGCCAATATCGAGGAAAAAAATACCTCGGAAGCCATGAAACAAATCGCCGATTTAACTCCACACGTACAAATTTCTGAGAGCACACGCGGCATATTAGGTGAAGGGCAGGTAAATATTCCCGAATTTTTGAATACCTTAAGTGACCTAAATTATGCAGGCTGGATCGTGGTGGAGTCCTTTGGGACGAAATTGGCGGCAGCGCATATTTGGCGAAAAATGTTTACTAATGAGCGTGAGTTGATTGAGGAATCATACCGACATTTAATGTCGCTCAGCTAGCGCAGTTCCCCTAGGCTAAAGCCTAGGGTTATAAAACAAAAGAAACTTTATAACCACAGACTTTAGTCTGGGGAAAATAACCTAAAACGAATGAAAAAATACAACGTAGCCATCGTCGGCCTGGGATTTGGAGCAGAATTCATCCCGATTTATTTGAAACATCCATTGGCAAATATGTATGCCATCTGTCAGCGTAATGAGGAAAAACTTAACTCCATCGGCGACGCGTATGGCATCGCGACGCGCTACACGGATTTTGAAAAATTAATCCAAGATCCGAATGTTGACGTGGTCCACATCAACTCCCCCATTCACCTACATGCGGAACAAACACTCAAAGCGCTAAATGCTGGAAAACATGTAGCCTGCACCGTTCCGATGGCCACCTCGGTCGAAGAGTGTAAAGCGATCGTCGAAGCAAGCAAACGCATGGGCAAAAAATATATGATGATGGAGACCGTGGTCTACGCACGTGAATTTTTATACATCAAAGAACTATACGAAAAAGGCGAGTTGGGGAAAGTTCAATTCTTGAAGGCTTCGCACCAACAAGACATGGACGGTTGGCCTGATTACTGGCCAGGCCTCCCTCCGATGCACTACGCAACACACTGCGTAGGCCCAGTGGCCGGCTTATTGAAATTGGAAGCAGAATACGTTTCTTGTTTTGGATCCGGAACGATCCGCGAGGAATTAATCCAACATTACAATTCGCCATTCGCCGTTGAATCCGCGCACATTAAATTCCGCGATTCAGACCTAAGCGCAATGGTTTACCGTTCTCTTTTCGATGTCGCGCGCCAATACCGCGAAAGTTTCGAGGTTTACGGATCCAAAAAATCAATTGAATGGCCTTTAATCGAAGGTGAAGAATTGGTGGTACATACGGCCAAAAAGCCAGAGCCCGAAATCCCAAGCAAAGTACCTACGCCCGATTTCGCGCATTACTTGCCGGAAGAAATCCAACGATTCACCACCAAAGGTGTTTACGACGAAGATGAAAATACGCACCTTTCCTTCACGCAAGGTGGTGGCCACGGTGGTTCGCACCCACATCTAGTAAATGAATTTTTACAAGCCCTAGCCGCTGATCGCGATCCGTTCCCGAACGCTCCGCAGTCGGCCAACTGGACATCTGTGGGTATTTTAGCCCACGAATCTGCCCTACAAGGTGGAAAAATTATTGAAATCCCTAAATTCTAAGCCATGCGCTATTTGCTAATTGCCTGTCTGTTTTTGTCCCAATTCACGCTGCAAGCCCAAACTGGACGCCGCCTCGAACTCCTATTTTTAGGTGACAAAGGGCACCACAAACCCTTCGATCGCTACCCGGCATTGCAGTCGGCAGTAGGCATAAAAGGCATGAACATCACCTACACCGAGTCCATCAAGGACTTGAATTCGGCGTATTTAAACAAATTTGACGCCTTGGTGATTTATGCAAACCATGATTCAATCGCGGCGCCACAAGAAAAGGCATTGCTAGCCTACGTTGCCAGCGGCCACGGACTTGTCGCGATCCACTGTGCATCGTTTAACTTCCGGAATTCGAAGGAATTTGTGAAGATGGTAGGCGGGCAGTTTTGGCGCCACGGTTTGGATTCGATTCGCGTCAAAAATGTGGCGAATACGCAAGTGAATATCAAAACGGTCGACGAAACATATTTGCATAGTCAATTGCAGGCCGACAATGTTATTTGGCAAAACAGAATTTTAGGACCTGAGCAAGCCAAAGACAAACCGGGTGCTTCCACTGAACCTTACACGTGGACACGCACGTACGGAAAAGGGAATGTTTTTTACACGGCTTATGGCCACGATGAGCGGACTTGGGACAATGCAGATTTCCAAGACCTCGTTACGCAAGGAATTTTGCATGCGGTGGGCGCTGAAAAACGGGCAATTTTGGCCGCATTGAAGCTTCCTGAATTGAAATATCGCGAAGCTCGTTTACCAAATTACGAAAAACGCGAGGGCCCACAATTGCAACAATTGCCTTTGACACCTGAGGAATCTGTGAAGTTTATTCAGGTTCCTGTCGACTTTAATTTGCAAGTTTTCGCTTCAGAACCGAATGTCATGCACCCGATCGCCATGGCGTGGGATGCGAAAGGCCGACTATACGTTTTGATCACCAAAGACTACCCGAACGAGCGTAAAGAGTCCGGCGGAAGTGATTATATCCTCCTTTGCGAAGACACAAAT
>CAIUGL010000019.1 GCA_903898715.1 uncultured Cytophagaceae bacterium | reverse complement strand
TCTGAATGTGCTTTTTCTAATTCTGCTTCGGAATAAACCACCCGCATCCCACGACCACCACCACCTGCAACAGCTTTCACCATGACAGGGAACGTAATCCGACGCGCTTCAGCCAGGGCATTTTCGTACACCGACATATCCCCTTTCGAATCAAGGATCATCGGCACGTTAGCTTTGAGTGCGGCAACTTTGGCAGCAACTTTATCACCGAGCGCATCCATCGCTTCTGGAGAAGGGCCTACGAATACAATGCCTTCTTCTCGGCACCGACGGGCCAACACCACGTTTTCAGATAAGAAACCGTAGCCCGGGTGAATCGCATCAATCTTTTTGGATTTACATAAAGAAATCAATCCTTCGATATCCAAATAGGGTTTCAAAGGTTCATTCTCTTTACCGATTTGGTAGGCTTCATCCGCTTTGTAACGGTGAAGTGAATAACGATCTTCGAAGGTATAAATGGCAACCGTTCTGATTCCTAATTCAGAAGCGGCACGCATGATACGAATAGCGATCTCACCGCGATTCGCGATAAGCAGGCTGTTGATTTTGTTAACGTAGGATTTTGGCATTCGATTAGATTTAATGCAGTATAACAAAAATGATAAAAATATTGGGATTTCAACACCCTGAGCCATATAAAATTTGGCAAATATTGAAATTTTACAATTATTATTGGGTTCGTTACTAAAAAACGGCAGGTTTAAAAAAATCCTATTTCCATGATTCGAAAATTGTTAACTTGCGAACCCTAATTTTACCTAGCATTCATGAGCGCATCGAAACCTTTTATCGGCATCACCCTTGGAGATTATAACGGCATCGGACCGGAAGTCATTCTCAAAGCATTGGGTAGCCAGCGTATTTTGAAATGGTGCACGCCAGTCATTTACGGTTCCAAAAAAGTGCTCGAATTCACGCGTAAGCAATTGGAATTGCCTGAATGGTCCATCAAAGAAATTAGGGATTTAAATGAAGCTGGGACAGATCAAAGCTATGTAATAACGTGTTGGGACGACTCAAACACCCTAGTCGAACCCGGGAAAGTAACCCCGGAGGCCGGAAAAGCAGCTTTTGCTTGCTTAGATCGCGCTGCCAAAGACCTCGATTCTGGGGTTCTTTCAGCGATTGTTACGGCTCCCATCAACAAGCATAATATCCAATCGGAAGACTTTAAATTCCCCGGACATACCGAATATTTAACAGAACGTTTCGAAGCAAAATCATCGTTGATGATGCTCGTAAGCGACGAATTGCGCGTGGGAGTTGCCACAGGCCACTTGCCACTTTTAGAAGTAAGCAAAGCATTGAGCAAGGAACTTATCCGCGAAAAAATCACCACGTTTTTACAGAGTTTACGCGAAGATTTCGCAATTGACAAACCTAAATTAGCTGTGTTGGGATTGAATCCTCACGCAGGTGAAGCAGGGCTGTTGGGCCAGGAAGAATTGGAAATTATCCAACCGGTCATCGATGAATTTAGAAGCAAAGGCAACCTCGTTTTTGGTCCTTATCCGGCGGATGGATTCTTCGGAAAAGCGCAATTCAAAGAATTTGATGGCGTTTTAGGGATGTACCATGACCAAGGATTAATTCCATTCAAATACATCGCATTCAAAACAGGCGTTAACTTCACAGCAGGTTTGCCGATCATCCGCACCTCTCCTGACCATGGAACGGCCTATGACATTGCAGGAAAAAATGAAGCTGATCCAAGCTCATTCTTGCATGCCTTCTTTTTGGCCATCGATTTAGTTAAAAATAGAATGAACGCATAGTATGGCGAAACGCGTCTTAATCATCGATGAGGTACACCCTTCCCTAGCGAAGGAGTTGCGCGCATTGGGTTTTGATGTGGATGAAAAGCCCTATTTAAACGCGTCAGAGGTAGACATCCAAGGATACCAAGGTTTGGTACTACGTTCCAAATTACCGCTTACAGCTGAATTTATCTCCACCGGAACTTTGGAATTCATTGCCCGCGCAGGGGCAGGATTGGACTTAATCGATCTTGTGTTTTGCGAAGCGCAAGGGATCGCTGTATTTAGTGCCAATGAAGGCAATCGGGATGCGGTGGGTGAACATGTGATCGGCCAATTATTGAGTATCGCACGAAAAATTAACACAGCAGATAGCGAAGTACGGGCAGGAAACTGGAATCGCGAAGGAAATCGCGGTTGGGAATTACAAGGAAAGACACTCGGTATTTTCGGCTATGGTAACATGGGTCAAAGCCTCGCTAAAAAATTGCAAGGTTTTGATATGCAAATACTAGCCTATGACAAATATGCCCCGGCTACGCATAGCTTGGATGATATTTTTGATCAGGCCGATATCCTTTCGTTGCATATACCACTCACGGATGAAACGCGTGACATGGTGAACCTTGAGTTTATCTCGAAATTTAAAAAGCCAATCGTCCTGATGAATAGCTCGCGCGGAGCCGTTTGCTCATTGGACGCTATTTTAGCGGGATTGCAATCAGGTAAACTAATTGGACTAGCCTTGGACGTAATGCCTAATGAGCAAATCGCAGGGTGGTCAGACGCGGAAAAGGCACGTTTTAGTGCTATTTCGGCCTTTCCTCAAACTATTTTCAGTCCGCATGTTGCCGGCTGGACCCGCGAAAGTTATTGGAAAATAAACGACGCACTCATCGAAAAAATTAAAGCCTTTTATCAGCTATGAATTACCCCGAAAATATTGCTGAAAAATTAGGTTTTGACCACATACAGCGAGATATCTCGCAGGCGTGCCTCAGCCCCATGGGTGCTGAATTTGCAGCCAAAATGAAATTTTCCACGCGCCATTCCGTCGTTACATCTTGGGTTACGCAAGTACATGAGATGAAACAAATCATGGCGGAACATGGTGGCGAATGGCCCCAACAAGATTATTACGATTTGCGTGCTTGGTTCGCGCCATTGAGTTTAGAAGGACATTATTTGACGCCGGAAGACTGGCGGGATTGGCATCGCGGACTGGATATTTTAGTGCAGATGATTCGCTTTTTCACGAATCTAGATGCGGAAAAATTCCCTGAAATCAAGCGGATAACCCAGCAATACCAAGCGAAAGAAACGGAGATGGGATTAGATTTCCGTCAAATTATTCCGCTTATCCAAGAGCTCGACCGTGTTTTTGACGTGAATGGTCAAATCAAAGAAACGGCCTCTCCTGCCCTGGGTGACTTGAGACGGAAACGTTTTGCAGAAGAACAAAACCTGCGTAAAAAATTAGATTCATATATCCAACAAGCCTACAAGGAAGGCTGGGTGAGTAAAGACTTTTCGTTGACCTTGCGGAATGGCCGGATGGTTATCCCATTAGCTGCCGAGCACAAACGAAAAATCAAAGGATTCGTACAAGACGAGTCGGATACAGGGAAAACTGTTTACCTGGAACCTGCCGATGCCCTTGTTTTAAACAACGAAATTAAGTCACTCGAGTCTGCGGAACGACGTGAAATCATTCAAATATTAAGCCGATTATCGGATCGCGTGCGCCCATTAGTTCCCATGCTCGCCGCCTGGTTTCAATGGTTAGGCGTGATTGACTTTGTCCGGGCAAAAGCGGTTTGGGCCATCGAGCATGACGCTATTTTGCCACATATTCAAGCGACACCTCATGTCGAATGGCGTGCGGCGAGACATCCGATTTTAGAGGAATCGCTTGCGAAAATTGGCAAAAAAATCAAACCGTTAGACATTACCTTGGATGCACAAAAACGCATCATGGTCGTTTCAGGACCGAATGCGGGAGGTAAATCAGTTACCTTAAGTACCATCGGACTGTTGCAATATTTGTTTCAAGCGGGTTGTTTAGTACCTGTGGCTGAAGGATCAACCATGGGATTCTTCGATCAAATATTTCTAGATATGGGCGATGAGCAAAATCTAGAAAACGAACTAAGTACGTATAGCTCTCACTTGAGCAACATGCGCTATTTCTTACAACATGCGCAAGAGAAAACCTTATTGCTAGTTGATGAATTTGGAACAGGAACAGAACCGTCGTTGGGCGGGGCGATTGCGGAATCGATCTTAGAGAAGTTGGCCGACAAAGGTTCCTATGGCGCTATCAACACGCACTTTGGCAATTTGAAGAGTTTGGCAGATCGCAAGGCGGGATTATTTAATGCGGCCATGCGTTATGACACCACCCATTTAGAGCCTCAATTCATTTTGGATATGGGGAAACCGGGTAGCTCCTTCGCCTTTGAAATAGCCCAAAAAATTGGTCTACCTACGCAGATCATCGAAAATGCACGAAAAAAACTGGGAAAAAACCAAGTGGATTTTGATAAGCTGTTGATGGAAACGGAGACGGAAAAGCAAATTTGGGAAAGCAAAAATAGTAGTTTAGCGGCCCAATTAGCGCAAGCAGAACGCATCAAAGAACAATATGCTAGCCTTAAACAATTACTAGAGGAAGACCAAAAACGCCTGCTTAATTCCGCCAAAGCGGAAGCGAAACAACTCATTAAAGATGCCAACCAAAAGATCGAACAAACCATTCGGGAGATCAAGGAGAAATCTGCAGAGAAAGAAGCCACGAAGGCAATTCGAAACACATTGACTGAATTTGCTACGGAGAAATTGGCCAATCCAGTGAAGAAAATAGAACCGAAGCCAGTGATAGCCAAGCCAACTGGCCTCATCGAGGTGGGTTCTTGGGTGGCGATCAAACAAGCGGATGGTGAAGGGGCTGTAGGTCAAGTACTCGAATTAAAAGGTAAAGATGCTGTGGTTGCCTTAGGCTCCATTCGTAGTACGATCAAGTTAAATCGTTTGGAAAAGACAGCTACACCGAAAGCTGAAAAGGCAACGCGCGTTGCGATGAAGGGCATCGATATGAATAGTCGGATGGCACAGTTTTCATTAACGCTCGATGTGCGCGGAAAACGTGGCGAAGAAGTCTATGTGATTTTAGATCAATACATGAACGACGCCATTTTATTGGGCGTTCCGGAAGTACATATTTTGCACGGCAAAGGCGATGGCATTTTACGTGCGCTAGTGAAAGAACAACTCAAACGCTACCGTGAAATTAAGTCGGTGCAGGATGAGCATGCCGACCGGGGTGGCGCGGGAATTTCAATCATTCAATTTAGGTAACATGCGGTACATTGGGATTTTATTGGTCATCAGCTTACTGTTCGCTTGCCAGTCGGAATACAATCTAGGCATCCGTCAGCTCAAGGAGGGTCAATACAAAGAAGCCATTGAATCCTTCAACTTTGCGTTAGATCGAAATCCACGCAATTCAGATACGTATTATGCACGGGGATTGAGCCGAGGTTTTTTAGATAATTATACGGGAGCGATTGCGGATTTGACTCGAGCGATTAAGTTGGATTCGGAGCAACCGAACTACTATTTTTACCGGGCCTACTTCAAATCGTTGTATGGAAATAACCGGGGCTCGATCGATGATTTTTCGCGCGCTATTGAATTAGAACCCTACTGGCGCGAAGCCTATTACAATCGTGGCGTGAAGCTCGTGCATGTCGGGCTATTTGATGAAGCTTGTGCGGATTTTGAAACGGCCAAGTATTTCGGAGACACGCTTTCGAACAGCTACCTAAATCTTTATTGTCGGCCTATTTCCTCTATGAAAAAGGAAAAAAATTAGTGAACTTTACGGCTTATGTTCGACCCAAGAGGCTAGAGACTTGAGTCCATTTCAATTACTACTCATTAATATGCTTAGGGTCTAGCGCCTAAGGTCAAATTTACATTTATGTCATTAGCTAAAACGGGCGACAAGGTTGCCGTACATTACACAGGAAAACACGATGATGGTTCTATTTTTGATTCATCGGTTGGCCGCACTCCATTAGAATTTCAATTAGGTTCGGGTATGGTCATCAAAGGATTTGATGATGGTGTGACGGGCATGCGCATTGGTGAGAAAAAAACAATTGTGATCCCTGCGGCAGAAGCGTATGGTGAGCATTCGCCAGAAAATACCTTGACTATCGAGCGCACGCAAATTCCTCCACATATTGAATTGGAATTAGGTGCTTCATTGAGCATGCACCAAGATGGTGGCCAGGTAGTGGAAGTGATGATTACTGATTTGACAGAAACACATGTGACGTTGGACGCGAACCACCCATTAGCTGGTCGTGATTTAACATTTGAATTGGAATTAGTAAGTATTCAATAGCATCCTATGAAAATTGATTTGCGCTCCTTTGTCCCCCATGGACTCGTTATTCTTGGCTTTATCGTCATTGCCTTTATTTACTGCGGACCTATTTTGCAGGGGAAGGTATTGGTTCAGCACGATATTCAGCAGGCTCAGGCGGCGGCACAGGAGAGCATTCAATTTAAAAAATCGTCGGGTACAGATGCGTGGTGGACAAATTCGATGTTTGGGGGTATGCCTACCTACCAAATTTCCGGATCCTATCCGTATAGCATTTCGAGTTACCTAGGCGGTTTTATTACCAATCTATTCCCAACTCCGGTCAATTTATTGATTCTCCAGTTATTGGGCATGTATTTATTCCTCTGGGCCCTGGGAGCGTCACCCCTACTCGGATTCGCTGGAGCGGTATTTTACGCCTTTGCGACTTATAATTTGGTCATTATCCCGGCGGGACACACGTCTAAAGTATTGGCATTAGCTTATGCACCGATGGTCCTAGCTGGAATTCGGATGTGTTGGGGCAAATATAAATGGCTTGGCGCTGCGGTTTTTGCGTTAGCAATGGCGTTGGAATTATATGCCAACCACGTCCAGATTACCTATTATTTATTCTTCATCATCGGGGCATACAAGCTTTATATGTTGGTGCATTCATTTCAGAACAAAACACTGAAAGACTGGTATTCCCGCGGATTATTGCTAGGCCTTGGCTTAATTTTAGCGATCGGAACACACGGCATGCGTCTTTGGAATAACTATGATTATGCCAAAGAGACAACCCGTGGAAAATCTGAATTAGCAGCCAATGCCAAACGTGGAGATGGATTAGACAGTGGCTACGCGTTCGATTGGTCGTATGGTTTATCGGAAACAGGGACATTATTAATTCCTAATTTCAAAGGTGGGGCGTCCCAAGGAGATTTAGGAGGAACGAAATCGGCCACCTACAAAACGATGGTGGATGCGGGATTTCCGGAAGATCAGGTATTGGGATTTGTGGAAAAAGCGCCAACCTATTGGGGCGAGCAGTCGTATACGGCTGGGCCAGCATATGCCGGTGCCTTGGTAATCTTCTTGTTTTTATTCGCAGCCTTTTATGTTAAATCAGGTGAAAAATGGTGGATTCTAGGAATTACCACCTTGTTTTTAACGATGGCATGGGGCAAGAATTTTGCCTTGAATTACGTTTGGTTTGACTACATCCCGATGTTCAATAAGTTCCGTGCGATTACGATGGTCTTGTCATTTGTGCAGTTTGGGATGGTGAGTTTGGGGTTGATGGGCTTGATTCAATTAGCGAAACACAAACCAACTCTAGCTGAAATTAAGAAACCGCTACTTTATGCCCTAGGACTTAGTGGTGGCTTATGTTTGTTATTCGGGATGCTGCCTGATTTATTTTTTGATTTCAAAGGAGCGCAGGATGGAGCAGCCATCATTCAAGATGCCGCGTTGAATTCAGCCATTTGGAATAGCATACGTTTGGATCGGATTGATTTGTTTCAATCGGATGCCTTCAGAAGTTTGATTATTATTTTGTTGGGTGCCGCACTCGTTTACAGTGCGAGTATTGCGAAGGTTAAGAAATCTGTTTGGGTGATTGGAATTGTATTGTTAGGCATTTTTGACCTAACGCCAGTAGCCAAACGGTATTTTGGTAAAGAGGCATTTGTTTCTAAAAGTACGTTGGAGGAGCAGGTTTTGCCAACGGCCGCAGACCAACAAATATTAGCGGACAAAGGAACATTTCGTGTCTTAAACTCGACGGTATCATTTATGAATGATGCGACGACGAGTTATTACCATCAATCATTAGGTGGTTATCACGCAGCAAAATTGCGCCGTTACCAGGAATTGGTCGAGAAATATTTCGCAGGTAATCCAGGCCAAATGAACGTATTGAACATGTTGAATACTAAGTATATTATTGGCGCAGATTCAGCGGGCCAACCGGCCGTACAACTGAATCCGGGTGCCTTGGGTAATGCTTGGTTTGTGCAATCGATTCAATGGGCGAAAAATGCGGATGAGGCCTTGAATGGCATTGAAAAAATCAATCCAGCATCGCAAGTCATTTTAGAAGAGCAGGATCGAGAGGTCATTGGTGCGGCAATTTTGGATTCATCAGCCGTGTCTACGATACAGCTTCAAACCTATCAACCGAATCACTTGACCTATTCAGCTAATGCGTCTAAAACTGGTTTAGCTGTATTTTCGGAGATTTATTACCGCGGCAATAAAGATTGGAAGGCCTATATAGATGGCAAAGAAGTGAAGCATGCACGTGCGAATTACGTTTTGCGCAGCTTGGTGATACCGGCGGGAAAACATACGGTTGAATTTAAATTTGAACCCTATTCAGTTGAAATGGGTCAAAAAGTCGACGGATTCGCGTCCATCGGATTAATCTTATTTATCGCATTGGCCATTGGTCTTACGCTAAAAAAACAAACAAAAACAGAGGCATGATTTATTCAATGACCGGTTTTGGGAAATCCCAAAAAGAGGCGCAAGAGTTACAAATTCGGGTTGAGGTTAAAACCTTAAATTCGAAGTTTACGGATATATTTTGTCGGCTTCCCAAATCCATTTCTGCACGCGAAATCGAAATTCGTAATTTCTTAACACAACAATTAGAGCGCGGAAAAATTGAATTAAGCGTACAGATTCAAAAGAATCATGATGGCGCTGAGGTAAGCATTTTACCACAGGGTCAGATTGCATTGTATTATGCGGAATTAAAACGTGTGGCGGCCGAATTAGGTGTATCTAATTTAGATGAAGGTGCCTTGTATTTGCAGGCATTGAATGTACCGTCAAGTATTTCACAAGAAACGAAAGAAGAATCCGAAGAGGAAATCGAAGCCTTATGGCAGGTGATTTACGAAGC
Organism: uncultured Cytophagaceae bacterium; assembly: GCA_903898715.1. GTDB lineage: Bacteria > Bacteroidota > Bacteroidia > Cytophagales > Spirosomataceae > Aquirufa > Aquirufa avitistagni. The sequence continues at coordinate 45,567 of CAIUGL010000019.1, read as the reverse complement.
GATTCAAGAGGCGATAGCCGAGTGTAAAGAGTTCCGTGCGCGTGAGGGTAAGATTGTTGAAGACAAATTCAGAGAATACATTGCTTCCATCGCCTCAGGTTTACAACAGGTAACGGAACAAGATTTAGTGCGTATGCCGGGTATCCGGGAGCGCATGAAAAAATCTTTGTTGGAGCTCGGCCTAAACGAAGATTTCGACAAAAATCGTTTCGAACAAGAAGTTGTTTACTACATCGAAAAGTTCGACATATCGGAAGAAAAAGTACGTTTAAATACGCACTTGGGCTACTTTATCGACATCCTTGCAGAAGGGAATGGCAAGAAATTAAACTTCATGGCGCAGGAGATTGGTCGGGAAATTAATACGATTGGATCTAAGGCAAATGACTCGCAAATTCAGCACCTTGTGGTGAACATGAAGGATGAGTTGGAGAAGATAAAGGAGCAAACGGCGAATGTTCTTTAGACGTTTGACGCTGGACGCTGGACGTTGGACGTTGGAGAAATTTATAGAGACGCGATAAACGCGTCTTTTAGACGTTAGACTTTAGACGTTAGAAAAAGTTTTGTAGTAGGAATAAAACATCATCAAACGTCTAAGGTCCAAAGTCCAATGTCTAAAGTCCATTGAGAAGCGCAATCCCCACACAACCCACCGCCAAACCCAGCCATTGCTTGCGCGTTAGGCGCTCTTTGAAAAACACATAGGCCGTAACGGCACTCAGTAAAATCACGCTCAAATTGTACATGGTCAATACCACTGCCGCATTGTTTTGGTATGCGTCTAATGCCTTCAATAAGAAATAGAACGAGAAGAAATTGGGTAAGCCCAACGGGATAGAAGCTAAAACGGAATTGCGATTCCAGTTGAGGGTGCCGTTCGCCGACTTCCAAACAAGCACGATCAATGAACTAGCCATCGAGCCGATCAACAACATCATGATGAAGGGAAGTGTACCGCCAACTTGCGCAGTCAAGGTGCTATTCAAATAACTAAAAAGTGTGTTCGTAAGCCCGTAAGCTACAAATACGGCTAATAACAACGCAACAACTGGTTTCGTATCGCTCGACGCATCCACCTGCGGACTACAGAAATAAATCGCCGCGAATGAGAACGCTAATCCCGCCGCAATCGACCAGGTGATTTCACCACCCGTTTTTAGAATAAACAAATTGATGAGCACCGGAATTACCAACGATATATTATTGGCCAGCGACGTAGGCGCCATACCATTCTTCTGTGTCGAGAATCCTGAAAGTAAAAACGTAATCACAAAGCCAATGCCCATCGCCATTAATAAAGCTGTATCTGAAGCAGCAGGCCAATGAAACGGAATGGCAGATGGTTGGTGAAAGTAGGCCGTCAAAAAACAAACCGGATAGTTCAACAAAATAGCTATCCGTGTATCCACCTTAAAGCGCGCGTGTGCTCTAAAATTCACCAGCAAAAGCACAGAGAAAATGACACTTAAAATTAAATACAACATGTTATGATTTTTTAACCAGGTCCTCTAAAATACCTACCCATTCAGGGGAATTGTTGAGGCTTTCCACCAACTGCCAATGTTCTCCGCCCGCTTCCTCAAACAATTCCTTGTACTCCTCTCCTACTTCAATCGTCGTTTCCAAACAATCTGCCACGAAGGCTGGTGAGAACGCAAGAATCTTCTTTTTTCCCTCGGCAACGAGCTTCTTGATGGTATCATCCGTATAAGGCTGTAACCACGGATCACGACCTAGTCGGCTTTGAAAAGCAGTACTATATGTCCCAGGCTTTAAGCCCATCTCGACAGCAATCCGACGGGTTGTTTCGTGGCATTGCGCCCGATAACAGCCATGATTTTTCTCAGTGATGGTTTCACAACACGTACCAAAAACACAGGTATTCTTCGTATAATCTCCTTTGCGAATGTGACGCTCAGGGACTCCATGATAGGAGAATAAATAATAATCGAAATCAACATCCTTTTGGTAGTTGGCCGCTTTGGCTGCAAAATACTTGGCAAAATCAGGATGATCGTAAAAATAGCTAACCATCGAAAGCGCCGGCATCACTTGCCAGTCTTTCATTAATTCCATCACACGCTCATAAACAGATCCTGTTGTAGCAGAAGCATACTGCGGAAAGAATGGAATGACAATTAATTTCTTGAGGTTTTTAGACTGCATGTCGGCTAAGGCCGACTTCATATCTGGAGACTGATAGCGCATCGCTAATCGCACATAGTACGCATCGCCAAGCTTTTCTTGCAAATCTACGGCGACATCTTCCCCATAATATTTGAGGGGTGAACCACGCTCATCCCACAATTCTTGGTAGATCTTAGCGGATTTTGGCGCACGAAAAGGTGCAATAATTCCATTTACTAGAATCGTACGAAAGATGTAAGGAAAATCGATTACCCGACCATCCATTAAAAATTCACGTAGATATTTACGTACAGCTGGGGTTTTCGGATTATCCGGCGTACCCAAATTCACAAGTAGAACTCCAATCATAGCGCAAAGTTGGCCTATTTTATCTGAACACCCAACCTTCTGGAGTGATTTTTGTTCGCGTCGGACCTTCTACACAAGGTGTTTTATCCTGGCAATTAGTTGTCCCCGGAGGGCAAGCATAGGTATCGCCGGGAATCGGAAAGGTAATGGGAGTATATCCATCTGGAATATTTTTCGTTCGATCAATGTTAAAAATTCGCTTCCGAACAGAGAACACATTAAAAATACCTAATACACGCTCATTTGGCTTAGTTATTGATTTAATGTTTAAGCTAAAACGCGTTTCAGCAGGAACATCAAACAAGGAACCGCTAGATTGTACCGATGAAATCAAAGATTGGTAAAAATTATAGGTGTTTTTTGTCACAGAACGTTGCTCTAAACGAAAATAATAGGAGCCATATCCATCAAAAGGCAACCGCGCGACTTGTCGGCCTACCACCCGCTGCCCATTCGTCAGCACATCAGCAAACACATTCAAATCATTATTGGTCGTGATATCCCAGCAATTACCATCGCAGCGGTAATTTAAAATAGCTGTACTTGGAAAACGTGGCGTCACACAATCAAGTGTACGTACAAAGTCAAATCTGCCTCCATCGGTACACGTGGCACAAAATTGTGTAGCCTCGTAATGTCTCCAATTCCACATGTAGTAATCACCTTCCGTAGGCAAATCTTTGAAATCTAAATAAACAGTGAAACCTGCTCGGCGTGGGTCAACTTTGGCATATTGTTCAAATGCTTCAAACCGAACAATCGTATTTTCAATCTCAGGAACCGCTTTCATTGTTTCCACGGTACTCTCATATTGATCGCCCACCAGCGTCCGCACAAATAACTTATACGAGCCACCCACTTTTCCTTTAAATCCAGCTGGAGGCAAATACACGCCCAAAGGCTTCACTACCTCTTTAAAGACCGTTTTAACCCCATTATTATCCATGATGTACACTTCGGCTTTGGTTACCGGCTGTGCGAGTACAGACAAAATACGATTGGCAGATCCAGTAATGCGCACTTTACACAATTCAGGATCATCGGAGATATCAGCTTCAATGGTCATGTACGAGTTTGAATCTTTTTGAACAAAATTTTCAATGGGCTGTACACACGAAAATAAAAGGGCTGCAAAAAATAAGGGTATATATTTAATAGGCATGGCTATAAAAATTTAAAGTTGTACGTCATCGACACAAATGGAGAAGCAAAAACACTTAGCTCATACGCCCGCAGACCATTTTTTGTTGACTTAAAGAACACAGAATACGGATTTTGTCTTCCGTACAAGTTATAGACGGTAAACACCCAGCTTCCCTCCCAGCGCGCATGCTTCATCGAAGGGTTATTGATTGTCCAAGAAAAATCTAAGCGATGATAGTCGCGAACGCGATCGTTATTTCGCTCAGCAAACACGGGATATTTCTTTCCTCCAATTTCATAACTTCCAGATGGGGAAGAAAACGGTCGGCCCGTATTATACGCAAACGTGAATGAAAAACTATGATGCGTCGTAGGCTGAATATTCCACATGACATTAAATGAATGTGGCTTATCATAATTGGTGGCAAACCAATTTCCGCGGTTGATCGACTGAATTTCAGGAAAATCGCCTATCATTTGATTGAACGCACGGGCATAGGTATAGGAAATCCAACCGGAATTTTCACCTTTCTTCTTTTGCAACATCACCTCAAATCCGTAGGCTTTCGATTTTCCAGAAATCAATTGCGTTTCAATGTTCGGGTTCAACTGCAAATTAGCTCCAGACACAAAATCCAAGGTATTGCGCACATTTCGGTAATACGATTCCAACGATATCTCAAAGACATTCTCATTGAACGTTTTAAAGAATCCAATCGTTGCAAAATCACTTCGCTGAGGCTTAATGAATGAATCAGCCGTTTTCCAGCGGGAAGTAGGCAATGGCGTCGTGTTATTCGACAATAACTGGAAGAATTGTTGCTGACGGTTATAACCCATCTTCATCGTCGTATTTTCCGCCAATGAATATTTCATGGTCAAACGAGGCTCAAAACCACCGTATGTGGCCATGACTTCACCCGGTTCATAGGTCTTCTTAGAGATAATCGTATTGATGGAAGGCATAAAATCGGGCGCATACGTATTCACCGTTCCTGCACCAATACGCCAATATTTGGTATAACGAATACCTGCCTGAATGGTCCACTTCTCATTGAGCTTCCACTCATCGTCAACAAAAACTGCCGCCTCAATCGATTGCTCATCGTCCAATTTTACGGTAGCTACCCGAGAAACAATGCCATCATTTAACGTTCCTGGCTTGATATCATAACGCGTGGTAGATATACCAAAATTCAATTTGTGATTTTCTACTGGCTGATAATCAAAACTCATTGAGCCATTGCGATATAAAATGGCACTATTTAAGTCAATGGTATTAACAGAATCTGGCGCATACGTTTTAGTCACATAATTAGATACGGCTGCACTCACCAGCATATTTAACTTCGGCGAAAAATAATGATTCCAATGAAATGAGCCATTTTTATGGCCATAATCAAACGAAGTTTGTTTCGCTACCACATTTTCAATACTGAATAATGAGTCTACCCGGTAGTAGTCGTTACTCAGATAGGCAGATACGGAAATCGTATTTTTGGTATTAGGTCGAAAGTAAATCTTAGTGGCAATATCTGAGAAATTCGCACGAATGTTTTTCAGGTTGTCGGGTGCAAAGGATTTGAATAAGAAATCATTTGCCGACAAGCGGCCGGCTACGAGTACAGAAAGTTTTTCTTTAATCACGGGAATCTCGGCCATGATTCGGTTAGAAACCAAACCAATACCCCCTTGCATTTTAAACTTCTCCGTATTAGGCTCAATCATTTTTATATCAAGCACCGATGCCGTTCTACCACCAAAACGAGATGGAATACCACCTTTATACAACTCCAAATCACGAATGGCATCCGAGGCAAAAACCGAGAATAAACCAAACATGTGCGTCGGGTTAAAAATAGGGGTATCGTCAATAAAGATCAGGTTTTGATCCACATTCGAACCACGAATATTCAAACCATTAGCCCCTTCACCTACAGAAGAAACACCCGGCAATGACTGAAGGCTACGAATCACGTCCACTTCACCCATCATGGTAGGCAATTTTTTAATCCCTTTTAAACTTAGAACAGTCACACCTAACGAAGGTGTTTGGATATCTTTTTTGCTCGTGGAAGCAGATACAATTACCTCTTCCAATTGCTTCGTTACATCATTAAGCTCCACATTGAGAACCACATCCGCTTTGACATAAATTTTTGTGCGGAAGGGATTATACCCCACATTGCTCACTTTGACAATATATTCTCCTACAGGAAGTGGAATTTTAAAGAAACCTTTGGCATCTGTTGTCGCTCCTGACTTTTTAAAGTCGACCGAGATTACAGCACCTATCAAGGGATCACCCGATTGTGCATCGATTACTTGACCACTTAAAATAGGAAGATTATACTCTTGAGCGCTTAGATTCGTGTAGACACCAATCAATCCCAGCAACAACAGGCGGGTAAATACTTTATACATAGGTTAACAGAATAGTTAGCAAACGGTAATGATACGCATTTAATTAGACTTCTCTCACCCGAGTTGCGACCAAAAGGCTGAAATTGCGACGAAAGCCAACGTGAAAGGAATGAGTACCTTCCAACACAAGTGCATGAATTGATCTACGCGCAAACGAGGTAATGTCCATCGGATCCACATTTGCAGCGCAATAAGTACATAGGATTTGAGCATCAGCCAAACGAAACCCAGAATAGTCGCATGAATCGACCCGGGAACCCCATTTGTCCAGTCGGCCAAACGTACAGAACCCACATTAGGCAATGGCGAATACCAAGCACCCCAGAATAGAATAACTCCCAAAATGCTCACCAAAAGCATCATGCCATACTCCGATAGAAATAATAAGGCCCAGCGCATACCGGCATATTCCGTATGAAAACCTCCTACCAGTTCGGATTCTGCTTCTGGAATATCAAAAGGGGCGCGATTGGCCTCAGCGAGCGAGGCGATGAAATAAATAATAAACAAAATAAAGAAGAATGGCATGCGCACGACATTCCAGGTCAATATCCCCCCAATTCCCTGCACCTCAATTCCTAGCGCTTTAATACCAAATAAATACTGAACATCCGGCGAGAAAATGCCTTGTTGGCCCGCAATATCCTGCAAATTCAAACTTCCAGATACCATCACCACACACAAAATCGTCAAGCCAAGTGGAATTTCAAAGGAAACTAATTGGGCCGCAGAACGAATCGCACCCAAGAGCGAATATTTATTGTTGGAGGTCCACCCTGCCAACAAAATCCCCAAGGTATCTAAGGAAACAATGCCCATAAACAACATGACGCCCATTTCAGTTTGACTGCCTTGTAGCCAGGTTCCAGAACTGAGGGGGATGACGGAAAATGCACCAAAAATAGATAAAAAGATAATCCAAGGCGCTAGCAGAAAAAGGCGCTTTTGGGCCGCGGACGGAACGATATCCTCCTTTTGAATTAATTTGAGTAGATCAGCAAATACTTGCAATAATCCCCATTTTCCTACCTCCATAGGACCCAAACGATCCTGAATAAATGCAGAAAGTTTACGCTCGACATATACGCCGATGATGACATTGATTGTCAACAAAGCTAAGCATATGAGAAGCGCGATGAACATTAGTTAATCGCGTTTAAAGCTTGTAAGAAATCGGCTTTGAGATCTTCGATGGATTCAAGGCCAACGGCAATACGAACAAGACCTTCGGTAATACCTAGGGAAATTTTTTCTTCGGGAGCAATTTTGGCGTGCGTCGTAGATGCAGGATGCGTCATGATCGTACGCGAATCACCTAAATTAGGTGAAATAGAAGCTATTTTTAACGCCTTACTGAAGGCAACTACTTTTTCGAAGCCACCTTTAATATCGATCGTTAAGATACCACCGCCGTATTTCATTTGGCGTTTAGCTAACTCATATTGGGGGTGTGACTTCAAAAAGGGGTATTTTACAGCATTTAGCGCTGCATGGCCTTCCAAAGCTTCGGCGAGTGCTTGTGCGTTTTCCGAATGTTTCTGCATCCGTAAGTCTAATAATTCTAAACTCTTCGAAAGGATCCACGCATTAAATGGAGATAACGAAGGACCGGTGTGACGTGCAAAGAATCGAATTTCATCGAGGTATACTTTCTTTCCACAGATAACACCACCTAGTACCCGGCCTTGGCCATCAATGTATTTAGTGGCCGAATGAATGACTAAGTCGGCACCTAAGTCTAATGGAGTTTGTAAAATGGGCGTAGCAAAACAATTATCGACCGCTAACACGATATCGCGTCCTTTTTTCAAGGCAGCTAGTGCAGGCAAGTCGATGAGTTCTAAACCTGGATTCGAAGGTGATTCACAAAAGAAAAATTTGGTATTAGGCTGAATCGCTGCTTCCCAAGCCTTTAAATCTGCCCCTGGAACAAAAGTGCATTCAATGCCCCATTTGGCCGTAATCTTAGTTAAAATTTGAATGCAAGAACCGAATAACGCATTAGAAGCAACGATGTGATCGCCTGCTTTTAGTAATCCGGCCATGGAAGCAAAAATGGCTGCCATGCCTGTTGAGAAGGCTAAACCATCCTCGGCATTCTCCAGCATCACCATTTTCTCTACGAATTCATCCACATTGGGATTCATGTAACGTGAGTAGATATTGCCAGACTTTTCCTCTGCAAAAATGGCTCTTCCTTCTTCCGCATCATCGAACGTAAAGCTTGACGTTAAATAAAGTGGGACAGAATGTTCGCGATTATGGGATCTTTCGGCTTGAATCCGAATGGCTTTCGTTTGTTTTTGCATCAGTCTCAAAAATTAATCTACAAAAGTAATAGAATAGTGGGAAATCGTGCCTATTCGGCATTCAGTATTTTTAGTCCGGAAAGATGCATATAAGCCAACTGAATTATTTCAAGATAAATGAGTAAATTTCGCCGAATTGATTCCTTTAGGATACAATAAAATAGAACTATGAAAAAACAATTACTGATTGCGCTCAGCGCGGCACTCTTGTGCGTTTCATTACAATCAAATGCGCAAAAGTGGACTAATTTATTTGATGGAAAAACCTTTAAAGGGTTCAAACAACTAAATGGTCAAGCAAAATATGAAGTGAAAGATGGTGTTATGGTAGGAACTACCGTAGCCAATACGCCAAATTCTTTCATGGCCACCGAACAAGAATACGGTGATTTTATCCTTGAATTCGATGTTAAAGTAGATAACAAGATGAATTCAGGCGTGCAGTTCAGAAGTTTATCAATTCCCGAATACCAAAATGGACGTGTACACGGCTACCAAGCTGAAATCGATCCGTCGACGCGTGGCTGGTCGGGCGGTATCTACGACGAATCCCGTCGTGGCTGGTTATCTCAAAACGAGGGTAAGCCTGAAGCTAAAAAAGCATTTAAGTTAGGAGATGTTTGGAATCACTACCGCGTTGAGGCCATTGGCAGTACGATTCGTACGTGGATCAATGATGTTCCTGTGACTTACTTAGTAGATGATATGACGGCCAAAGGCTTTATCGCATTTCAAGTACATGCGATTTATGGCGAGATGAAAGCAGGCATGCAAGTGATGTGGAAAAATATCCGCATTCAAACAGGAAAAGACATGCAGCCACGCCCAATTGATGGCAAAACGGTTGTTGAGAATTATACCTTAAATACCTTATCTGAGCAAGAAAAAGCGGCAGGATTCAAGTTATTGTTCAATGGAAAAGACTTGACTGGATTCCGTTCGGCATTTAAAACGACGGCTCCTCCATCCGTATGGACCGTTGAAGATGGAACTTTACACGTGAATTCTTCAGGTGGTAAGGAGTCGGGTAATGGTGGAGACATTTTGACGAACGAGCAGTTTGGTAGTTTTGAATTAACGTTTGAATTTAAATTGACCGAAGGAGCTAATTCCGGTGTTAAGTATTTCGTGAATGAAACGTACAATTCGGGGATGTCGGCCATTGGATTAGAATATCAAGTATTAGATGATGCCAAGCACCCGGATGCGAAATTAGGGACAGTGGGCAATCGCACACTGGCTAGTTTATATGACATCATTCCATCTAACAAACCAGAGCCGCGTTTTCAAAAGAAGATTGGCGAATGGAATCAAGGACGGATTATTGTATATCCAAACAACATCGTACAACATTGGTTGAACGGGTTTAAAGTATTGGAATACGAACGTAAGAGCAACATTTTCAAGGTACTTGTCGCGCACAGTAAGCATGCTAAATGGCCGGGTTACGGCGCTCAAGACAAAGGAGCAATCTTATTTCAGGAGCACGGGGATTCCGTGTTTTACAAAAACATCAAAATCAGAGAAATTAACTAAACCTTATCATGGAAAGAAGATCATTTATTCAAAAAGGAGCATTAGCGACATTGGGTACTCTTGCATTTAGTCCCAAGTCATACAGTAAGATTATTGGCGCGAACGATCGCGTTCGTGTGGCGTGTGTGGGTTTTTCAGACCGTCACCGTGCCTCACATGTTCCTCCATTCAAGGCCCTAGCGAAGGGAATGAACTTTGAGATGGTGGCGTTATCGGATTTATGGAATCGTAGACGTGATGAAGGAAAAGCATTTTTAGAGAAGGAATTGGGTGGTTCGATTAAAACATACCGCAACAATGAAGAATTATATGCTGCCAAAGGCATCGATGCAGTGTTTATTTCTACAGCGGATTTCCAACATGCCTTGCATACGATCGAAGCGGTGAAAGCTGGTTGCGATACGTATACAGAGAAACCATTGGCAGAAACGATGGAAGATAACCGTGCGGTATTGAAAGCGGTGAAAGAATCAGGTAAAATTGTTCAAATCGGATCGCAGCGTCGTTCAGGAGAGAACTATTGGGCTGCTGATGAATTCATCAAATCAGGTAAGTTCGGTGACATCAAAATGGTGGAGTTGATGTGGAATGTAAACCAACCAGCTCGTTGGAGACGCCCTGAATTAACAAGCATTTTAAAAGAGTCAGATATCGACTGGAAGCGTTTCTTGATGAACCGTCCGGCGGATAAATTTGACCCACGTAAATATTTAGAGTATCGTTTATTCTGGCCTTATTCATCTGGAATTCCAGGACAATGGATGTCACACCAAATCGACACGGTACACTGGTTCTCAGGCCTAGCGCATCCAAACTCGGTTGTTGCCAATGGTGGAATTTACCAATGGAATGATGGTCGGGTGAACGCAGATACCATGACTGTGGTGTTTGATTATGGTCAAGGCAACAAAGGATTCCAAGTACAGTTCACATCGCGCTTCTCCAATTCAGCGGGTGGAACGAAGGAAATTTACTACTCAAATGCGGGTGAATTAAACTTGGATACCAATACCATTTCACCCAATGGTGGATTGCGTGAGCGCGAGGCGAAAGCCATGGGTATGCAGGCGAATTTATTGCCAACGATGAAAATTGAAGGTGCTAAAGTAGCAACCGATGCGGATACGGGTGGTGATTCATTGACTTTCAACCACGTGAAAAACTGGATGGAATGTGTTCGTTCACGTAAAACACCGAATGCGCCAATCGAAGCGGGTTACCAACACTCGATCGCAACGATCATGTCGAATGCGGCGTATCGCACAGGTCAGCGTGTGACGTTTGATGAGAAGACGCAAGAGGTAATGGCGGGAGAAAAAATTTTTAAGTACTAGAAGTCAGTGGTTAGTAGACAGTGGTCAGTAGTCAGTCACTAGTCGCTAGTCACTAGTCACTAGTCCGAAGGGAAATAGTCCGGAGGGAAAGTATAATTATCAGCGAAAGCAGGTATATACTTTTTCCTTCGGACTTTTCTATTAGACGCTAGTAGACAGTCGCTAGTAGTCAGTGGTCAGTGGAGAGTCACTAGTCGACAGTCCGAAGGGAAATAGTCCGGAGGGAAAGTTCAAAGTCTGTTTATTCAGTCAAGAGCTTTTTCCTTCGGACTATTCTTTTAGACACTAGTAGACATTCGCTAGTGGTCAGTCGCTAGTCGTCAGTCACTAATCACTAGTCGCTGGACATTGGACGTTAGACTTCGGACTCATTTCCTTCGGACTATTTCCCTCCGGACTGTCGACTAGCGACTGACCACTGACGACTAGCGACTGACAACTGACCACTAGCGACTGACCACTGACCACTAGCGACTGCCCCCTCTTGCCTAGGGTTTTAGATTTACTTATCTTGCACGCAAATTCGTATTTCCGATTATGGCTCAAATACCTACACAAACCAAGAAAGACCTCTTCACGCACATTGCGATATTAGCGTCCTTGTTTTTGGTTTTATTTTTCGGCTTTTTCTTTGTGTATCTGCCATGGAGTACACATCATGGAGAAACGATCAAAGTTCCCAATTTAAAAGGCTTATCGGCTGATAAAATGGAGGAATTGATCGATGCGAGTGATCTTACCTATGAAGTTTCTGACTGCACATATACGGCCGACAAGCCGCCATTGACCGTTTTGTCACAATACCCATTGCCAAATGCCTTGGTCAAATCTGGACGTAAAATCTACATTACGATCAACTCCGAAACACCTCCTACAATTAAATTACCTACGTTAGTGGGCTTGTCGGTGCGCAGTGCCGAGCAACAATTATTCATCGCTGGATTACGCAAAGGTATCGTTCACGAGGTGAATGACCCACGTGTAAAAGAGGTGATTGAAGTTCAGGCCTTGGGTCGTAAAATAGAAGCAGGCGCAAGCATCCCCAAAGGAACCATGGTGGATCTGTACATTGGAAATGGTATGGCGAATGTCGACATGGAGATGCCAGATTTTGTGGGCAAACCAATGGATGAAGTGACCATTATTTTGGCAGGAATGAATTTAAAAGTAGGCAAAGTCGTATACGAAGCAAACGAAGCGTTTCCAGCGGGAACTGTCTTCAAGCAAACATGTGCGACTTGCGAAGGAACAAGTGTAAAACCTGGCGACCTGATCGACCTGTGGGTTGTGGGTGGTGAGGATCAAAACCAATAACAGCATGGACATTACGATTGAAGAATTAAAAGAACGCATAGACAAAGGGGAACAATTAAACCTAATTGATGTCCGCGAGGAATACGAATTTGATGAGTTTAATATTGGGGCAACCTTGATTCCATTGGGTGAATTACCTGACCGTTTGGAGGAAATCGAAGCCTGGAAAGATCAAGAAATTTTAATCCATTGCCGTTCAGGTGCACGTTCAGGACGTGCCAAAGAATACTTGACAAGCGAAGGATATACCAACGTACGCAATGTTTTAGGCGGTATGCTTGCTTGGCAAGAAGCTGGATATTAAGATGTTATCCATTTCCGCGAACGAATTCAAGGAAAATTTATCCGCTCTTTCCCTCTTGGATATTCGAACGCCGAGGGAACGAGCGGATTTTGATTTAGGGGGACTGCATATTCCTTTGGATGATTTACTAACGCGGATCCACGAGTTAAACACCACCACAACATACACCGTCATTTGTTATAACGGCACACAAAGCCAGATTGCTTGTCGGCTCCTGACCGCCAAAGGCCTTCAAGCTCAAAATGTCACGGGAGGTCTGGAAGCTTATTTAAGCTTACCTTGAATGTAGGCGAAAGCCTGGTCGGGATGCACAAATTCAAAATCATCCTGATGTCGAAACCAAGTCAATTGTTTTTTAGCATAATGCCTCGAATTGCGTTTCAATAAGCGAATCATTTCGGGCTCATCGTACTCAGCTCTGAAAAACCCATATATTTCTTTATAACCTAAGGTTTTTAAGGCGTAACGATCTTGAAAGGCTTCGAAATCTTTGGCTTCTTGTACAAGGCCAGCGGCCAACATCATTTCCATGCGGGCATCGATTCGTTGGTATAATTCCTCCCGCGGACGATCAAGGCATATTTTGATCATCTCAAAAGGTCGCTCAGCCTTTTGCTGATGGCGGAAAGATGTATAGGATTTACCAGTCGACAAACATACTTCTAAAGCTCTAACAACCCGCTGCAGATTTTGCGCATCTACTTGCGTGGCATATTCGGGATCTAAGTCCTGTAGTTGCTTGAAAAGCTTTTCTAATCCATCCGTTTCTAAGGCTTTCATTAAGCTTTCGCGCAATGCCAAATCTACATCTGGCATATCGTCCAAACCTTCCATCAGCGCTTTCAAATAGAGTCCTGATCCTCCGGTAAGAATGACCACATCGTGCGTTTGGAATAAATCTGTCAGAATTTTCAGTGCATCACGTTCAAAATCCCCGGGAGAGAAATAGTCATGAATAGAATGAGAATCAATGAAATGATGTTTGACGCCACCTTGCTCTTCGAGGCTAGGCTTTGCGGTACCGATGCTTAATTCTTGGTAAAATTGCCGGGAATCGGCCGAGATAATTTCGGTATGAAGACTTTTGGCCATTTCGACACATAAAGCTGTTTTGCCAACAGCCGTAGGACCCGCAATGACCAAAAGTGTTTTATTCATCTTAATAGGTATTCTTCTTGCCGTACCATTTACGGCCAGCTTTGGCTTTATCGAATGAACGCGGGCTTTCAGCAGGTTTCGCTACTGCGGCTCCTGGACCGGCTGGTTTTCCACCGCGGTTTGGAGGCCCTTGCTTCGCTTTTTTCTCAACGGTTAAAACCTTCATGGGGTAGCGATGTGCTTCCACAACGGGTACTTTTTTACCGATCAACTTCTCTATATCCTTCAAATAAGCTTTTTCCTCAATGTCACAGAAGGAAATTGCGGTACCTCGCGCGCCAGCACGACCTGTCCGACCGATCCGGTGCACATATGTTTCCGGGATGTTGGGCAATTCAAAATTAATCACATATTCCAAATCATCCACATCGATTCCACGCGCCGCGATATCCGTAGCGACCAAAACACGTGTAGTTTGAGCGGTAAAGTTTTTCAAGGCTGTTTGGCGCGCATTTTGGGATTTATTTCCATGAATAGCTTCAGCTTTGATGCTTGCTTTGAGCAGGACTTTGACAACTTTGTCGGCACCATGTTTCGTACGCGTAAACACTAAAGCTGTTTTGATTTTGGTGTCTTCTAGAATATCTAGCAAAAGCGTATTCTTGTTGTTTTTGTCCACAAAATACACCGATTGGTTAATGATTTCCACAGTTGACGAAACCGGAGTCACCGAAACCTCAGCAGGGTTGCGCAAAATAGACGCGGCCAACTGCACAATTTCAGGTGGCATCGTCGCCGAGAAAAACAAAGATTGTCTTTGACGCGGTAAAGCAGCCAAAAGCTTGCGTACATCATGAATAAAGCCCATATCGAGCATACGATCGGCCTCATCGAGGACAAAATATTCTACATTGGCAATCGACAAAAGCTTTTGATTCATCAAATCCAACAAACGACCTGGCGTTGCGATCACGACATCCACACCCGATCTAAGCGCGGAAACTTGTGGGCTTTGTCCAACTCCACCGAAAATAACGGTATAGTTAAGAGAGGTGTGACGTGCGTAGGCTTTAAAACTTTCTCCGATTTGAATCGCAAGTTCCCGCGTGGGAGTTACGATCAATGCACGGATTTTTTTAGGCTTCTGAAAGGTCTGATTGGCATCCATCAATTGGATGATGGGTAATGTAAATGCGGCGGTTTTTCCGGTACCCGTTTGGGCGCAACCCAGGAGGTCGGTGCCTTTAAGTACAATCGGAATAGCTTGCGCTTGAATGGGGGTTGGGGTTGAATAACCCTCCTCACCGAGCGCTTTTAAGATAGGCTCAATGAGGTGTAACTCTTGAAATGTCATATTAAAATGAGAATGTGTGCTTATGAGTAATAACTGGAAATAACAAGCATCCTCATAATAATGGCGCAAGTTACGGCTTTATTTCGGCATTTCGCGCTTTCGATGAACGCCTGCGCGGGCTGGGTGACGCTGCTGGGGTCGTTGACAAGGCAGCGTAACTGATAAATGGCGAACGTTCTTAAACCACATAAATTGCCCAAGAACTTGATAAACTACAAACGAACTGCGGCTTGAATTTCTTTTGGTTTTTGGGTACCAATCAACAATTTATCACCTGATTTGAACACCAATTGAAGCCCTTCATTCCCAGCTATATTATATACCTTCCCCTGCCCATTAAAGCCATATTTAATCCCCCAGCCACCATATTCAAACAAAGGATCATACGTACGAACTTGAGCGGATTCAATGGATTCCCAAGAATAGAATTTTTCTTTAAAATGAAAAGGAATAAACCGCACATAAATGCCTGCTGAAGTCACTCGAGTTACTAAACGCATCTGCCAAAACAAAATGGGGAATCCTAGGCCGATAATTCCACCCACAAAAAATGATATATTTATTTCATTTAGTTCCTGCATCAAAGCAAAAATCATGGTAGCCCATGTTCCAAATAAAATTAACCACAACCACCACTGCGTAAATCGCTGCGTTTCTTTAAATTCAGTCATCTAATGAACAATTTGAATGGCAAAATTTAGATTTTTTTTCGATATATTCGGGTAAAATTCTAAACCTGTGAATAAAAAATTAAGCTACATCATCGGCGCATCTTCTGTAGGTACGCTGATCGAATGGTACGACTTTTACATATTTGGTAGTTTGGCGACGGTTTTGTCGACCAAATTTTTCCCTACCGACAACCCCACAGCTGCTTTTTTAAACACCTTGGCCACCTTTGCGGCAGGCTTCGTGGTACGACCATTTGGTGCACTTTTTTTCGGAAAGATTGGGGACGTCATTGGCCGTAAATACACCTTTATGGTGACCCTGATGCTCATGGGTGGAGCTACGTTCGCCATTGGTTTAATTCCTTCCTACCAGAGCATCGGCGCCCTCGCTCCTATTCTAGTCTTAATTTTACGCTTATTGCAAGGTTTAGCACTTGGTGGGGAATACGGCGGAGCGGCCACCTACGTCGCGGAACACTCACCGGAGCACCAGAGAGGCTTTTATACGTCCTGGATTCAAACTACGGCGACACTCGGACTAATTATTTCATTAGGCGTAATCATGTTGACACGCAGCCTCTTATCTGCCGAAGAATTCGATAATTACGGTTGGCGCATCCCCTTCCTCATCTCCATCGTCATGGTGATAGGTTCCATCATCGTTCGTAAAAACATGACGGAATCCCCTTTATTTGAAGAGGCCAAAAAGACAGGGAATGTCGCCAAAAACCCATTAAAAGAATCTTTTGGTAATAAATTGAATTTGAAATTCGTGTTACTTGCGTTGTTTGGAGCCACGATGGGACAGGGTTTGGTGTGGTATACGGGCCAATTTTACGCTCAAACATTCTTGTTGAAAATTTGCCATCTCGAAGAAACGCAAACCAACCTGATCTTGGTCATCGGCTTACTCGCTGGAACTCCCCTGTTTGTTCTTTTTGGCGCCTTATCGGACAAATTAGGCAGAAAAGGAATCATGTTGGCCGGCATGGCTCTCGCCTTATTCCTGTACCGACCGATATTTTCCACGATGTACGACCTCGTCGATACAAAACAAAAAACAGAGGTAAAGGGCTCGATTACCTATGAAAATGGGAATACAATTCGAACCTTTACGGATGGAACTGTTGAAACAACCACCGAAAAAGGCCCAATTATTCATATCCCGGCCACCTCGCAATGGAAAATGATCGGCTTAATATTTTGCCTAATTAGCTTTGTCAGCATGGCCTACGGACCGATTGCGGCATTTTTGGTTGAGTTATTTCCGATAAAAATCAGGTATACTTCTATGTCCTTTCCGTACCACATTGGTAATGGAATTTTTGGCGGATTAATGCCAGCCATTGCGACTTTTTTAGTGACTACGGCATCGAACGATTCGACCATTGCGAAACCCTATCTGGAAGGATTAAACTATCCGATCGCCATGATTTCCGTTTGTTTGATTATCGGACTGGTGTATATGCAGGATGTTAAAATCAAAAAGACGTACCAACTTAACGGTTTGAAAAGGCTTTTGGGCATTGTTTGGATATTGTTAGGCATCTCAACGGGCCTATACCTCGTCTATTTTCAGGCAATGCCTTTATGGGAAAAAGGCGGAAACGACTTAGTTCCTGCCATCATTTATACCTTTATTTTAGCTCCTTTCATCAGCATTGGCATGTCCCTTTTCGGATATTTTGCCTTGACAGGAGAGTTTGACCAAAAAAACCATGCGCATTAAAAATTTACAAGAATACCACGAAGCGTATTCCCTAAGTGTAGAAAAACCGGAACAATTTTGGGCTGATATTGCCAACGAGTTTGATTGGATTAAACCATTCACCAAAGTCCTTGACTGGAGTTTTGACGATTATTCCGTGAAGTGGTTCGAGGATGGCCAAATGAACATCACAGCCAATGCACTGGATAGACATCTGAAAACCATTCCGGATCAGGCAGCCATGGTATATGAGCCCAATGAACCTGGGGATGAAGCGATCACATTGACCTATCGCCAGCTCCATGCGCGGGTGTGCAAATTCAGTAATGTGTTAAAAGCACAAGGAGTTACAAAGGGAGATCGTGTGTGCATTTATATGCCCATGATTCCGGAATTAGCGATTGCTGTCTTAGCTTGTGCGCGCATCGGTGCTATTCACTCGGTGGTTTTCGGTGGTTTTTCCGCACAATCTATATCAGATCGGATCAACGATTCGCAATGTAAATTGGTCATCACAACGGATGGCGCCGTGCGCGGAAATAAAACCATTCCCATGAAGGAAACGGTGGATGACGCCTTGGTTTCTTGTCCTTGCGTGGAAACGGTTATCGTCAAAACACGCACCCAAACACCGGTTTCCATGGTGAAAGGACGTGACCTTTGGTGGGAAGAAGAAGAAATGCAGGCTTCTGACGTTTGCACTCCGGAGGCCATGAATGCGGAAGACCCTTTATTTATACTCTATACCTCAGGGTCAACAGGTAAACCGAAAGGGGTTGTTCATACCTGCGGCGGTTACATGGTTTACACAGCCTATACATTTGCCAATGTTTTCCAATACAATCCAGGCGATGTGTTTTTCTGCACCGCGGATATCGGTTGGATTACCGGTCACTCCTATTTGGTATACGGCCCCTTATTAAATGGCGCCATTTCTGTATTGTTTGAGGGCATCCCAACATACCCTGATGCGGGACGTTTCTGGGATATCATCAAACGTCACCAAGTGAATATTTTCTACACCGCGCCTACGGCGATTCGTTCACTGATGGGCTTTGGCGATGAGTTCTTAGTCGGAAAGGATTTGAGTTCACTTCGTGTACTTGGATCTGTGGGTGAACCCATCAACGTGGAAGCATGGCAGTGGTACGACGAAAAAATCGGCAAGGGCAATTGCCCAATCGTAGATACTTGGTGGCAAACTGAAACAGGGGGATTAATGATCTCACCGATTGCGGGGATTACGCCTTTAAAACCTGCATTCGCCACACTACCATTACCAGGAGTTCAGCCGATACTGGTGGATGAAAACGGAAAAGAGATTGAGGGTAATGGCGTCAATGGAAATCTGTGCATCAAATACCCATGGCCATCCATAATCCGGACGACCTACGGTGATCATGAGCGTTGCAAAACAACGTATTTCTCGACCTACCCAGGATTGTATTTCACGGGTGATGGCTGTATGCGTGATGAAGACGGATATTACCGGATTACGGGACGAGTAGATGACGTTATGAATATTTCAGGTCACCGCATCGGAACGGCTGAGGTGGAAAATGCGATTAACATGCACACCGGTGTGATCGAATCTGCGGTCGTTGGCTTTCCTCACGATGTCAAAGGACAAGGAATTTATGCCTATGTCATTTGCGAGCATCCAACCATCAACGATGAATTAACGCGTAAAGATATTTTGGCCACCGTGGCACGTGTCATTGGGCCCATCGCTAAGCCGGATAAAATTCAGTTTGTGACTGGATTGCCAAAAACTCGCTCAGGTAAAATCATGCGTCGTATTTTACGCAAGGTCGCTGAAGGGGAATTTGGCAGTTTAGGAGATACCTCTACCTTGCTAGATCCAAGTGTGGTAGATTCGATTATTAAAGGAGCACTTTAAATAGACGCTGGACATTAGACGTTAGACGTTAGACGTTGGACGTTGGACGCTGGAAATAGACAGTGGACGTTAGACGTTGGACGTTAGACGTTGGACTTCGGACTCATTTCCTTAGGACTGTTGACTAGCGACTGCCCACTGACTACTGACTACTGACTACTGACTACTGCCCACTGACTAATCCTTTTCTCCAATTGGCTCAATATCCCAAAGGCTGTCTCAGCCATTTTGTTGCCTTTATTATCAAGCAAAGGATTAATCTCGGCGACTTCGAGACAGACAACCTTCCCTGTTGTGAGAACTAAGTCCAGAATAGCTGAAACCTCCTCAGGCTTAAAACCCGACTTCACGGGTGTTCCAGTGCCGTATGAAATTTGGTCACAGTCGAGCGAGTCAACATCAAAGGAAACAAAGATGATATCTGTGTCTTGTAAGCGATCGATCGCTTCTTGAACACACTGATTTAATCCCGCAGCGCGGATTTGTTCTACTTTATAATGTAAGATGCCCAATTGATTTATGAGGTGTTCCTCAGCAGATTCAAAATCGCGCAAGCCAAAAAACACCAAATGATCGCTCGAGAATTTGGCTTGTGTAAGACCAATGTTCTTTAACGCATTCCAAGAGTCAACGGTCTCAAGCGAAACATCGTTTAAAGCACATGGCAAATTATCTATTTGCATGGCAGCAGCTAGCGGCATGCCATGTATATTGCCAGA
Organism: uncultured Cytophagaceae bacterium; assembly: GCA_903898715.1. GTDB lineage: Bacteria > Bacteroidota > Bacteroidia > Cytophagales > Spirosomataceae > Aquirufa > Aquirufa avitistagni. Next base: position 25,254 of record CAIUGL010000019.1, on the reverse strand, counting down.
TGGTGAAGTGTAGGGAGAATGTAAATCCGCGTGAGCATCGATCCAAACCACACCTAGTTTTTTATCTGGATATGCTTGCTTAATTCCACTAATTACACCCAAAGCAGAAGAATGATCTCCCGATAAAACAATGGGGAAATAGGCTTGCTGCAGATTCCTAGAAACAATGGAACAGACACGATCACATTGCTGAACAACATGTTCTATGCGTTTAGCAAAGCTATTGGTGTTTTTTTGGTAAATCGTTTCGTTATGCGTCTGAACATCTTCATGTACATGGCGATGAAAAAAATCATCTTCCGCATTGATGGCCGCAATTTCTAAGGCGTCAATTCCCATGTCAGAACCTCTCGTTCCGGCTCCGATATCCGATCGATTCTTGATTAATTTAATTTCCATGGCACGAAATTTTGAGACCTAAAAGGCAGAAAAAGTCTACAAATAAAAAAGCGTTTAAAAAATCACACCGAAGCATAATTAGTTAAACGCCTTTAAAAAATCTGTCTACCAAAAGTACGTATACAAGCCCAATAGCATCATAACGATGATCACGGATCCCACGATAAACGAAGGAGTTAATTTGAACATCGAAGCATCGATTTCCAATCCTTTCGGGTTGTTTTTTGATTCTGGGTCTAGTAATGAAATAACAACCATCGACGTGATACAGAAGGTAAATACCCATCCCATACGATCAATAAATGGAATCACATACATACCATCAGCATCTGGGAATGAGCTATAGAAAATGCTATCGGTCACTCCAGTCCAGGTAGGAATGTATTTGGAAATGATGGAGAACGATACCCCACCTAAAAGTGCGAATAAAGCAGCCTTTGATGTAGTTCGCTTCCAAAAGAATCCCATGATGAATAAAGCAAAAATACCCGGTGAAAAATACCCAGTGTATTCCTGAATGAATTGGAAACCACCTTTCTTATCAATACCCATAAATGGAGCAATTAAAATTGCGATAACAATAGCGGCAACGACTGCAACACGGCCAATAGAAACCAATTGCTTCTCCGTTGCATTGGGATTGATGTAGTTCTTGTAGATATCCAAGGTGAAAATCGTTGAGATCGAATTTGCTTTACCCGCCATCGAAGCAACAACCGCAGCTGTTAGTGCTGCAAAGGATAAACCTTTAAGACCTACGGGCAAAAGGTTCAATAAAACAGGGTATGCATTATCCTTGCTCAATACGCCATCCTTCATCATTTCTTGTTGGAACATACCATCTTTCCACAACAAATAAGCGGCAATACCAGGCAATACCACAATGATAGGCATCATCATTTTTAAGAAAGCAGCAAACAAAATACCATTACGGGCTGTTGGCAAATCTGCTCCCAATGCACGCTGCGTAATGTACTGATTACATCCCCAATAGTTTAAGTTAACAATCCACATACCGCCAATTAACACCGCTAAACCAGGTAGCGACGGATAATTTGCATTGTCTTTGTTAAAAATCATGTGAAAATGATCTGGAGCTTTGGTCATTAAATGATTCATTCCATTCAGAACACCCTCGCCTCCAAAACGCTGTGAAACTAAATCCAAGGCCAAATACGAAGTCACTAAACCTCCTAATACCAAGAATACTACTTGTATTACGTCTGTATAACCAATAACCTTCATACCACCAAGCGTGATGACAATGGCAAAAACAGACATCGCAATCATACAAACCGTGAAATCTAATCCTGAAATCGTAGAAACCGCCAAGGCACCTAAATACAAAATAGAAGTTAGGTTAACTGCGATGTATAATAACAGCCAGAATACCGCCATTATCAAACTCACCGTCGAATTATAGCGTCTATTTAAAAACTGTGGCATGGTGAAAATCTTATTCTTCAGGTAGATAGGCATGAAGAAAATCGCAACGATCAAGAGCGTCGCTGCCGCCATCCACTCATAGGTAGCAATGGCTAAACCCATTTGAAAACCATCCCCGGAGGTACCAATAAACTGCTCTGCAGATATATTTGAGGCAATTAATGAGGCTCCGATCGCCCACCAGGTTAATGAACCTTCGGCTAAAAAGAAATCATTTGAATCGGTAATTTTTGACTTTTTCTTGTTGTAAATCCAATAACCGTAGCCTGAAACAACGATAAAATAGAATAAAAAGACTAGGTAATCGAGCAGCTGTAGACTATGTGCTTGCATAAATTGAGGGTTTAGATTTTGGTAATCAGTCACGAAAATAGGGTATTTCAGCAGAAAAGAAAAGGAATTACCGGAAATATGCTATTCCCAAAAAGTAGGCTTCACGAGCACTACTTCTTCCTCTCGGTCTACGATGACTTGCCCAGGTAAAAGATCTTTGGTCTTGCGCACATATTTTTTGGATGTGACAATCACCGGACATAATGACTCGGTAGCCCGCTTCGAAAAATGAGCGGCAAGCTCAGCGGCTTTCTCGACAATATGTTTAGGCACTGTACGCTGTTGGGGATTCCGAATAACCACATGCGAGCCAGAAACATCACGCGCATGCAGCCAAATGTCAAATTTCTTCGCATATTTCAGCGTCAATAAATCATTATTCTTTGCGTTTTTCCCTACCCAGATCACCCAGCCATCCGTTTCAAATTGCTTGAAAGGCAGATCAGGAGCATCGGCCACCGCAGCAGTTTGCACACGTAGCAATGGTAAAAATGGTTTTAATTGTTTGCGATTTTCGGCCACTGAAATTTGGCTTAACTGCTCGCCTAGTAAAGCTATTTCTGCTTGTTTGCGGTCAACATTAGCTTGCCAATGCGCAATTTCTTTGACGTAATTCTTAGCCTTTCGATAATAGTTTTCGGCATTTTCAGGACCCGACAAAAGTGGATTCAATTTTATTTGGATCGTTCCGCCGTGGTAAAAATCCTCGAGCTCGACGGATTTGGCGCCAGCAGGTATGAGATGCAAAAAGGCCATTAATATATTTCCAATTTCCTCATAGGCTAGGTTTACCTCGCGCACATGCTGTTGCTTGGTCAAGCTCTCCAGATAATGGATGGCCTTTATCCGTTGTTTCGTAAGCAGTTCGATCAACAAGCCCTTTTCCCGACGAAATTCACCGATGGAATAATGCAGACTATAAAATTGATTGAGCGCATCTACCGCATCATGGCTTTGAAAAAGCGCATCACCATGGATTGGGAAAATCGTTAGACCGATCCCTTTGGTGGTTTCAACGATCGAAATGTGCGGTTCGGATAGATTCTCTAGGGTTTGTTGTAAGAATTCCCATTGTCCCTGGAGCGATTTCGTGGCATAACCGAAGGCATCAAAAAAGGCTGCACCTTCTTTTCCCAGCGTGGGATATAATGCTTTATAATCACCTTCTGCAGCTTCAAAAGCCTCAAAATCCTGATCAATCGACCGGTGCAAATCAGGCAATACAAGTTCATAATCCTTACTTAACTTCTTTTGAAACTGCGCGACATGTTCTCCTTCCTGAAAAAGAATCACATTAGACCGATTGCCAAACAATTTGAGCACGAGGGTTTGTTGGCCTAAAAAATCCAACCCAATCGCCCGTTCATTCTCAAAAACATAGACATCTTGTACTTCGTGCAGCAATAAATCAGAAAATAGGTCAATGGAATTACGCCCTGCGCGGTGGAACTGAGAGGGGAATTGAAGCGTAGAAAACTGGGAACTAAAACAGCATTTGATCCAAAAATCATCGCCATTCTGACGTTCAAAACCGATAACCAATTCATCTTTTTCCTGCGAAAAACACTGCTTCAAACGCGCATACGTCAAAATTTGACGCAGCTGCTGAGCTAGGATGCGTAGGAAAAAATGATTGTTATGCATAAATTGGAATTTAATTTTCGCGCATGTCCCTACCCGATTCCTATCTTTCCGTATCACAACCAGCTGAGGGACTCTACAAAGATAAAGGAAGTAAATTCATCGGGTATGTATTTCCGGTGAAAGATCTCGAAGATATCAAGGAACAGATAAATTCACTGAAAGAATTGCATCCCAAAGCGCGGCACGTCTGTTATGCCTATCGGCTCGGTTTTACGCCAGAGGAAGCCCGATCGAACGACGATGGTGAACCTTCCGGAAGTGCGGGAAAACCAATTCTGAATACCATTCTTTCAAACAATGTCCATTTCACGCTCGTGGCTGTAGTTCGCTATTTTGGTGGGACGTTGCTTGGAGTACCCGGTTTGATTCAGGCCTACAAAGAGGCTAGTCTCGAGGCCTTTGCTGCTGCAGAAATTATTGAAATCGAACCTATGGAAACGCTGGAAGTTCGTTTCACCTATGCCCAGATGAATGAGGTGATGAAGGTTATCAAAAAATATCCGATTCAAATCGTGGAGCAGGAGGTGAATAATGATTGCTGGTACCTGCTCCGTTTTGCCAAACGAATCACTTTTGAGGTTAAATCAGCTTTGGACAAAGCACTCACTTCATTTTAATCTAGTAACTGATAAAATATTTCGATTATCAGTTGGCCTGCGCAGATCCAATCAAGCTTTCATGTACTTGTGGAAAATCACATGACATGCCCACCATTTTCCGAAAAAAAGGATGGAGAATATTTTTTTATTCCAATGAAGGCAACGAACAAATGCACGTACATGCCATTAAGGGCGAAACCGAAGTGAAATATTGGATTAGTCAGAAATTGAATATGATATCTTATGCAAATTCCTGTAATTTGAGCCCTATGATGCAGCGTGACATAGAGGAGATTTTAATCGATCAATTACCTCTCATCATCCAAACTTGGCATAATCATTTCAACATTAACCAATAAAATGAAATCAAATCAGAAACACATTTGGGAAATTCGATTTGAAGGAGATCAGATGATCATCCAAGGCGAAAAAAAATCAATCCAATCGGCCATTGCTGATATTTCACAAAAATTGATGCATGCCACCTCCAGCGAACGAAATACCTATGAAATAAGTCCATCAGGTTTCGGGGTGCATTGGCCGCTCATCGACGAAGACCTTTCTTTCCCAAATTTATAACCCTTCCCCTTTCCCCTTCGCCCTCGATTCAGTAGATTTGTTTTTCACATATCCGTATGTCAAAACTAAACCTATGAACTATTACAAAATCTACCGCGTCACAAACGGTATTCAAATCGAAAATAAGGAAGGGAAATTCACTAGCCCTCATGCAGGAAATTGGGATGATTTCATTAATCAGCCTGAACTTTTTCAAATCTGCCAACAGCAAGTCTTTACAGATTCCAAACTTGAAGCCATCCAAACACCCATTGACTCCCAGGAGATTTGGGCAGCTGGGGTAACGTATTTGCGCAGCAAAGTGGCCCGCATGGAAGAATCCAAAGAATCCGGAGGCGATACCTTTTACGATAAAGTATACGATGCTGAAAGGCCCGAAATATTCTACAAAGGCAATAAACTGCGTGCAGTAGGCCAAAACGGCCAGGTGCGCATCCGCAAAGATTCAGCCTGGAATGTACCCGAACCTGAATTAACCCTGTTTATCAATAAACAACACCAAATCGCTGGCTACCTCATCGGCAACGACATGAGCTCCCGCGATATCGAAGGCGAAAATCCACTCTACCTCCCACAAGCTAAAGTGTACGACGCCTCCGCAGGTATTGGACCTTGTTTATTAGTCACCGAAAAACCGCTTGCTCCTGAAACGGTCATTTCCATGCGTATTTACCGATCACATCAAGAGGTCTTTCAGGGAGAAACACACATATCGCAAATGAAGCGAAGCCACGAGGAACTACGCGAATATTTAACCCGCGAAATGAGCTTTCCGCTTGGAGCCTACCTAATGACCGGAACATGCATCGTGCCTGATCCGCCATTTACCCTTCAAGCACACGACGAAATACACATTCAAATCGAACCAATTGGCACATTGATTCAAACCGTACACCCATGAATTTAACAGGAAAACAACTCATTGGCTTTCAAACAAAAGCAGCCGGACACCGAAATTTTCAAGGCATCCAAGCTGCCTCAGGCGAGGCGCTACCACAGGTTTTTGTAGAAGCAACGGCCGATGAGGCCCATGAAGCTTTGACAAAAGCCTCCGCAGCCTTCAAAGTTTACCGAAATGTTTCCGATGGGGAAAGGGCCAAGTTCCTTCATGCCATCGCGGAGGAAATTTTAGCCATCGGCGATGTGCTCATTCAAAAGGCTTGCGCAGAATCAGGTTTACCCGAAGCACGCATCACCGGAGAGCGTGGACGGACCATCGGCCAAATCCAAGCATTCGCGAATTTCATTTCAAATCCTTCTTGGAAAAGAGAAGTTGTGGATGAAGCGATGCCGGAACGCCAACCGCTTCCTAAGCCACGTTTGGTTCAGAAACAGATTCCATTGGGGCCAACGGTCGTTTTTGGGGCAAGTAATTTCCCCTTAGCTTTTTCTGTAGCCGGTGGCGATACCTTATCGGCCTTAGCCGCCGGTTGTCCCGTCGTCTTCAAAGCACACCCCGCCCATCCCAATACGTGTGATTTGGTGGGTCAAGCGATCCAACAGGCAGCCCAAAAAACTGGTATGCCCGACGGTACTTTTTCACTAGTACATGCACAAGGGCATGAAATAGGTGGGTATTTAGTGACACACCCCTTAACAAAAGCAGTCGCATTTACGGGTTCTTACCGGGGTGGAAAAGCACTATTTGACCTAGCCGTTCGACGCGAAGTACCCATTCCTGTGTATGCAGAAATGGGCTCCATCAATCCCGTTTACCTTTTCAGCGACCGCCTAGCAACGCAAGGGGAAGGACTGGCTGACGCGTTTAGTCAATCCATCTGCTTAGGCGTAGGCCAGTTTTGTACCAATCCCGGATTGATCGTCATCCTAGAAAAAGACCGTGAATTTTTAACCTCTTTAGCTGCTAAATTAGATCAAATGCCTTTAGGCACTTTCTTAACAGCAGGAATCAAGCAGTCATTTGAACATGGCTTCAATACCTTGAATCATCATCCCGCTACCCAACGCTTAACCGCATCTTCAACACCCGCACCAAGCTTATTTAGCACAAGCGTTCGGGAGGCTTTGGCGCACCCAGAGGTGTTAGAGGAGGTTTTTGGCCCATGCACGGTGGCTGTGATTTGTCATGATTTGGCCGAAATGATCGCGTTTACAGAGCAATTGCCAGGCCAATTAACCGCTACGATTCAAGCGGAGCCCAGTGAATTGGCGCATTTAGCTGAGTTAATCGATGAGGTAAGCCAAAAGGTAGGCCGCATCTTGTTAAACGGTTTCCCAACCGGCGTGGAAGTTTCAGCAGCGATGGTACACGGCGGACCTTTTCCCGCTACTTCCGATGCGCGCAGCACCTCTGTTGGAACCGAGGCTATTTACCGCTTTACGCGACCGGTGTGCTGGCAGAATTTTTAAGGTAGATCTTGAAAATAAATCGGCGCAAGCGCCTCAAACTTTGGCAAAGCTTTAAGCTTTGCCAAAGAGATAAAATAACCCGAAGGCATTTCCAAAGAAATAGGAATCGGCGCAAGCGCCTCAAACTTTGGCAAAGCTTAAAGCTTTGCCAAAGAGACATAAAAACCCCCAGGCTGATGCCTGGGGGTTTTTAACTAAATCTCTACCTCCACATTCTCGAAGGTTAAATTCCCCTCCTTATCCACATCCATCAATACCGCCGAATCCTTCAGAATCTTACCGGATAAAATGGACTTAGACAACTCATTCAAGACGACTCGTTGGAGTACACGTTTCATAGGCCGACCGCCATACAAAGGATCAAATCCTTCTTTGGCTAATTTAGCCAAGGCCTCCTCCGTCGCTTCAATCGTGATGTGTTGCTCGGCCAACCGGTTTTGAACTTCCTTAAATTGAATCGTCAAAATCTTCCGCGCATGTTCCTCCGTCAATGGTTCAAACAACACAATCTCATCCACCCGATTCAAGAACTCCGGACGCACCTGCTGTTTCAACAAAACCATCACTTCTTCCTTCGCCTCCTCCAACAAAATCGCATTGTTCCAGCCCTCCATTTGGCCTAATTTTTCCTGAATGATATGACCTCCGATATTCGACGTCATGATGATGATGGTGTTCTTGAAATTCGCCGTCCGTCCTTTATTGTCGGTCAAACGCCCCTCATCCAAGACTTGTAACAAGATATTCCAAACGTCCGGATGTGCCTTTTCGATCTCGTCCAACAATACCACTGAATACGGCTTGCGGCGCACGGATTCGGTTAATTGACCTCCTTCGTCATAACCGACGTATCCCGGAGGCGCACCGACTAATCGTGAAACGGCATGGCGCTCTTGGTACTCCGACATATCAATGCGAACGATGGCGTTCTCATCATTAAATAGATAAGCAGCTAAGGACTTCGCCAATTCCGTTTTTCCCACACCCGTCGTACCTAAAAAGATAAAGGAACCAATAGGCCTACGCGGATCCTGCAATCCCGCACGCGAACGACGCACTGCATCCGACACTAATTCAATCGCCTGATCTTGACCAGCCACACGTTTATGCAATTCATCTTCTAGATGCAATAATTTCTCAATCTCCGTCTGCAACATTTTGCTCACCGGAATTCCCGTCCACTTAGCAACCACCTCGGCAATATTCTCCGCAGTTACCTCTTCCTGCAACATCCCTTTCTCGCCCTGGGAATTCGCCTGCAAATCCTTTAATTTTTGTTCAGACTCCACCAAACGACCATAACGAATCTCAGCTACCTTGCCGTAATCTCCTTGACGCTCCGCTTGGTCGGCCTCCAATTTTAATTTATCAATCTTCTCTTTTTCTGCTCGGATCGTGTCTAGGACGCCTTTCTCCGACTGCCATTGTGCCTTCAGCGCATCGCGTTTTTCGGACAAATCAGCTAATTCACGATTAAGACTAGATTCTTTTTCCTTATTATTTTCCCGACGAATCGCCTCGCGCTCAATTTCCAGCGACATAATTTTCCGCTGAATATCATCAATCGCCTCCGGAACAGAATCAATTTCTAAGCGCATTTTGGCAGCCGCCTCATCCATTAAGTCGATGGCCTTGTCTGGGAGGAAACGGTCTGAAATGTACCGACTGGACAACTCGACCGCAGCGATAACCGCATCGTCCTGAATCCGCACACCATGATGCAATTCATACTTATCCTTGATACCACGCAAGATGGAAATCGCATCCGCCACATCAGGCTCATCCACAATCACAGATTGAAACCGACGTTCCAAAGCTTTGTCCTTCTCTATGTATTTTTGATACTCTTTTAACGTCGTAGCTCCTATCGCATGCAGTTCTCCTCTGGCCAATGCTGGCTTCAATAAATTAGCCGCATCCATCGCTCCTTCTCCCCCACCACCTGCGCCTATCAGCGTATGGATCTCGTCAATAAACAAGACAATCTCTCCATCTGAATCCGTGACTTCTTTGATGACCGCTTTCAAACGCTCCTCAAATTCACCTTTGTATTTGGCACCGGCAACCAATAAACCCATGTCCAGCGACATGACAATTTTGGATTTCAAATTCTCCGGTACATCTCCCGAAACGATTCGTTGGGCCAAACCCTCCACAATGGCGGTCTTACCTACACCGGGTTCACCCACGAGCATGGGATTGTTTTTCGTCCGACGCGATAGGATTTGGAGGACCCGACGAATCTCTTCGTCTCGTCCAATCACCGGGTCAATTTTACCCGCCTTCGCTAATTCATTTAAATTCTTACCGTATTTTTCCAAAGACTGGTAAGTACCTTCTGCATGTGGATCGTTCACTTGTCTATTTCCTCTTAGTTCGATGATTGCTTGTTTAAAATTCTTGGTCGTTAATCCGAGCTTTTTCAGGGCATCGGCCACGGAATCGTTTCCATCCAATAAGGACAAAAACAAAACCTCCACACTCACATAGGTATCGCCAAAATCTGCTTTCAATTTATCCGCCCGCTGCAAAGCCTGCTGCAAGGAATTGCTGGCATAAGGCTGCTCCCCCGATACTTTCGGGTAGCTGGTCAAAATGGGACCTAAATTAGTTTGAATTTGACTGGGGGAAACACCTAATTTCTTGAGTAGAAACGAGGCCGTTTGCGTATCATCCTGTAGAATCGCTAGCAACAAATGCCCAGTTTCGATGGCTTGTTGGCCCCGCTCCTGCGCAATTTCCATGGCTTGCTGAATGATAACACTCGCTTGGGAAGTATAATTGTTTGGGTTCATGTGGTTAAAATTGTTGCGACCGCTAGCTGCAATTGCTTAGCCATGCACAAAACCCGGAAAATTTGTCGGTGAGTTAAGGTACTCGGACGCGAAAAACGTGCCAATATGGCTTGTATTAGGCGAATCTGTCCGAAATCACTTGTTTGAATGTAGCGAGTGCCTCTTTCAGTTGTACAATCTCCACAGGGAATTGACTGAACTCGCAGACTTTGGCTTTCAACTCAATTTGCTCACAGATAAGATGTACTTGCGCAGCTCCCAAGGTCCCCGAATTTCCTTTCAGCGTATGTAACTCAGCTTGAACTCCTTTGCAATCGTTCGCAGCGTAGGCTTGTTCAGCAGCGGCAAGTTGCTCCTCAGCTTCGGCAATGAATTCGGTCAGCATCCCTTCCACAAAAGCAGGATCACCCCCAACGGCATCCGAAAGGGACTTAAGCACCTCTTCGTCAACGGCCTCGTATGACGTATCGAGCACCACATCTTCTGGAGCATGGCCATCATGTACCCATTTGCTCACCATCTGAATGAGTTGCTGTGCGCGAATAGGTTTGGCTAAATAATCATCCATGCCCACAGCGAGGAATCGCTCCCGATCTTCTTTCATCGCATAAGCCGTCATCGCGACGATAGGCGGCAATGCCTGTCCCGAAGCTTTCAGACGGCGCGTCGTCTCCATCCCATCCATCTCGGGCATTTGAATATCCATTAAGACCAAATCAAAATCTGCATCTTGGGCCAAACGGTCAATCGCCTCCTGACCACTTGTAGCCGTTTCAATCACACATCCGGCTTTGGCTAAAATCTGTGAGGCAACTTTGCGATTCGTGGCATTATCATCCACCAATAAGATACGGGCACGCACCTCCGTTAAGGTTCCTGCAATATCAAATCGATCAGCCTGCTGAATCGAGGAGGCTTTGGATGCATCACCGATCGCCAATTGGACCGTAAACCAAAATGTACTCCCCTTTCCTTCCTCCGATTCTACCCCAATATCGCCATCCATCATCTTACAGAATTCCCGTGAAATGGCTAATCCCAACCCGGTTCCCCCATAATTCTTGGACGTTGAATTATCCAATTGCTGGAAGGCAGAGAACAATTTCTTCAAATTGGTCGGACTAATTCCAATCCCCGTATCGGTTACGCGAAACATTAATTCGACGCTTTTCGAGGTCAAATTGGCCGTAGAAACCGAAATCGTCACCGATCCATTCTCCGTGAATTTCAAGGCATTGGACGTCAAATTGGATAGAATTTGTAACAAACGTGTCTCGTCGGCCACGACAACTTTAGGCACGTCCGCCGCAATCGTATACGCCACCTTATTCCCTTTCTGATGGGCAATCGGCGTAAACAAGGACATCAGTCGGTCCAATAAATCTTCAAATACCAAATCAGCCGGATGGAGCACCATTTTACCTGCTTCGATTTTGGCTAAATCCAAAATGTCATTCAGGATATGCAATAAGGTTTCGGATGACTTCCGTATGGTTTGCAGGTAATCTTGTTGGTCTTCATTCAGCGGCGAATCACACAATAAATCCACCATTCCAATCACCCCGTTCATCGGCGTACGAATCTCATGCGACATATTGGCCAAAAACTGCTCCTTCACTTTCAAGGAATGTTCCGCCTGCTCCCGCGCCTCAACGAGTTCAGCTTGGTATTTCTTTAAATCAGTGATATCCCGGGCTATGCCTGAAACCTCCGAAATATGCGCTTCGGATTGAATGGGGTTTAAGTAGATTTCCAACCACTTTTGCTCGCCGGATTTGGTCATCAACTCCAATTCAAAATGTTGTTTTTGACCTCTAAAGGCAAGTTTGTATTTGTCTTCGAGCGGTCGGCGTTCTTGTGGGGCCACCAACTGGAATCCCATGCTTTCTGTACTGAAATTCAATTGCGGTTTTATCTCTAGTTGTTTTTCAAGGAGTTCGGCATACTCTTGGTTGAAACTTGTCAACATGAGGCGTCTATTCACCGACCACATTAAGTGGGAACTTCCTTCAAAAATCGCATTTAATCGGGCCGTTTCACGAGCCAAAGCCTCTTCCGCTTGCTTGCGCGCAATGGCCACCGCCACTTGGCTCGAAATAAAGTCCAGTAATTCTAAATCGCGGTTCTCGTACTTATTGGCACGCTCGTAGGATTTAACCCCGATGATTCCAGTAACCCGATCACCGATACGTAGCGGCACGCAAAGCATCACTTTGGGAACGACACCATAGAGGTAAATCTTCTTCTCCGCGGCTAATTGGTGTATATCGTCATCATGCAAAATCAATGGCTTATTCGCCATGATCGCATATTCTGTCAGTCCATTCCCCAGTTTACGTTTGGTAAAATGAACCCGCGAATCAAAATACTCATCGATGTAATACGGGAAATACAAAAAGCTTTTCCCCGGATCATATTGGGCAATAAAGAAGTTCTTGACGTCGATGACCTCGCCCAACTGCTTATGGATATTGACATAAAAGTCATCCAAATTCGTGGAACTAATCGCTACTTGCGCGATGGACGAAAAGAGCTTATTGGCACGCTCCGCACGGACTTTCGCCGTGGAATTATGTAAAATACAGCGGTAGGCAGTGGGTGCTCCGCGTTCAATCCGACACGTCGCTGAGCCGGAAACGTAGAGGCGCCGACCGTCCTTTCGCTTAAACACAGCGGTAAATTCGGGCAGCTCTTCGCCACGAGCTAAGAGATCAAATTGCGCTTGGGTGATGTGTGCGAATTCAGGGTGCAAAACATCTTGCATGCGTAAGTCGCGGGCTTCCTCCTCGGAATAGCCCAGCGTTTCAAGCCAGGCTTTATTGACAAATAAAAACCGACCAGACACACCGGTAATTTGAATGAGGTCCGTGGTATTATTAATTAAATCTTGCAGCTGGGCATTGGATCGCGAAAGCGCTTCCGTTACCTTCTTTCGCTCGGTGATATCCTCCCCGATGATACTCAAATAAGACGTATCATTGGACGCCTTCACAATCGTGGAAGCCACTTCCACCCATTTCGTAGCACCCGTTTTGGTGATGTAATTTCGTTCCCGATCCTCAAATAAACCACCTGAATCAATGGCTTTTTGAAAGGAGGCCCGACGATCCTCGGTCTCGCCTTGAGGCAAAAGGGTGGCAAAAAAATCTTTTCCGTTTAATTCATTGGAGGAGTAATCCAGTAAGGTATGTGTGAACGCATTTGCATATACGATGGTGCCATCGAGCGCCATGATAATGCCAAATAGCTTGAGGCCAGCAATGGTATGAATGAGGTTTTCTTTCGAAGTCGCTTCTGAGGCAATTCCATCGTTAATTTCCAACACGTCCAATTGCTTTTTCAGCTCTTGGATTTCGTGAATTAGATCTTCCTTTGTTTTGTTTGCCCAAACTGCCATGGCATTAATCCCTTTTTTTGCTTAAATGTACAAAAAAGGGCGTAATTTCGCGTACCCTTAAGCCCCAAGAACACGTGCAAGTAAGAGCAAAAAAGAATTTAGGTCAACACTTTTTGAATGATTTGGACGCCGCACAGCGTATTGTGGATGGCCTTCAGCCTCAAGGTGAATACCAAAAAGTCTTGGAAATAGGCCCAGGGATGGGGGTTCTCACCCAATTTCTCGTTAAAAAAGAAGCCTACGAAACGTCCTTAATTGAAATCGATAAGGAATCTGTCGACTACCTGCGCAAGCATTACCTAGAATTTACGGGAACCCGATTAATCGACGGTGATTTTCTACGCTACCCCTTAGAGAATATCTTCGGCGAGGAGAAATTCGCGATCGTGGGGAACTTCCCCTATTTCATTTCCACACAAATATTTTTCCGCGTATTGGAATACAAAGATCAATGCGTGGAAGTCGTGGGCATGCTGCAAAAAGAAGTGGCCATGCGCCTGGCCGCTAAACCCGGCAACAAAGATTATGGCATTTTGAGTGTCCTTTTACAAGCCTATTACGACGTAGAATACCTATTCAGTTTAGGCCCTGAGGTGTTTACCCCACCACCCAAAGTAAACTCGGGTGTCATTCGCATGCGCCGGAATTGGGACAAAAAACTAGCTTGCGACCCAGCGAAATTCAAGATTGTCGTGAAGATGGCATTCAACCAGCGGCGCAAAACCTTACGCAACGCCTTGCGCGCGATGCAATTACCTGATCACCCGTTGTTGACCAAGCGCGCCGAGCAATTAGGCGTGGCCGAATTTGTGGAATTAACCCATTTATGGGAAGCACAAGGTTACCCAGGCGCATAATTTAACGGTTTAGAGACATACGTTTTCCGTCAAAATTTCCGTACTTGCGCCTTCAATCTTTTCAAAATCGAATCTCATGGAAGAAATCAACGTACAGCACCTTCCGTTCGAACTCACCAAAGAGTTTTTAGAAGATATTCGCCAGCTGATTACAGCCCAAGCGAACGAAGAGATTATTGCCAAAATCGAAGACCTTTTCCCTGCCGATATCACCCATATTTTATATGAATTAACAGGTGAAGAAGCTAAATACATTGTCCAATTATTAGACACCAAAATTGCCGCTGAAATCATTTCGACACTCGATAGTGATGACCGCAAAAAGTTCCTCAAGAACTTTACCTCCAAAGAAATCTCACAATACATTAACATCGTCGATTCCGATGATGCCGTGGATATTCTGAACGAACAACCTGTCCGCATTCGCGAAGAAGTCATCGCCCTATTGAAGGACCGCGAACAAGCGCGTTTCATCATTGACCTCATGCATTACGATGAAGATTGTGCAGGCGGTTTGATGCAGAAGGAGTTAATTAAAATCAATGTGACACAGACCGTAACGGAATGTGTGGAGGAGATTCGCCGACAAGCCGAAGATGTAGAGAAAGTTTATTCCGTCTATGTCGTAGACGATGACGGATTGCTTTTAGGAACCGTTTCGTTGAAAAAAATCATTTTGGCCAAACGCGGATCCAAGATTCAAGATGTCTACGAAGACGACGAAATCGTTTCGGTACAGACCTACAGCACCGGCGAAGAAGTAGCCGATTTAATGCAAAAATATGACCTGGAAGCCATTCCAGTCGTGAATATTCAAGGCCGTTTATTAGGCCGCATTACCATCGACGACGTGGTCGATTTCATCACAGAATCCGCGCAAGAGGATATTCAGGTCATGGCCGGTATCTCGGAAGACGTAGAGGAAGATGACTCGGTTTGGCTTTTAGTACGTTCACGTTTACCGTGGTTAATCGGCGGTATGGTGGGTAGTTTTTTAGCTGCCAAAATCATTGATCGCTTCGACGATACGATTGCCCTTTTGCCCGCTATTTCAGCGTTTATTCCGTTAATCGGGTCAACAGGCGGAAACGTAGGGATTCAGTCCTCCTCGTTGATCGTACAATCACTAGCAGACAAAAGTGGTTTAGATACGACGCTCTGGAAACGTCTTCAAAAGGTATTTGTGGTCGCCTTAATCAACGCGATGATTGCCGCTATTTTTGCCTTCGGATGTTCGATGCTCATCGACAAAGGCGAAATTATGTTATCCATCACGGTGTCACTTTCGCTATTCGCCGTGGTTATGTTGGCCTCACTCATGGGAACCATTACGCCTTTGGTGTTAAACCAACTCAAAATTAATCCAGCCGTGGCATCGGGTCCATTCATCACGACGACCAATGACATCTTAGGCTATGGTGTTTATTTCCTCATCGTTTATTTCTTGTTGTAGCCGATGATAGCCGTGATACAGCGCGCGAGTTCAGCCCAGCTGCATATTGAAGAAAAATTACACGCCTCCATCGGCAAGGGATTCGTTATTCTACTCGGCATTCATGTGGATGATACGCCGGCAGATGTCAACTATTTAGCCGGGAAAATCCATGGATTACGCATATTTTCCGATGCGGAAGGCAAAATGAATTTGTCGCTTGCACAGGTAAATGGACAGATTTTATTAGTGAGCCAATTTACCTTGTACGCGGATACCCGAAAGGGAAATCGGCCGAGTTATATAACAGCCGCCCGACCGGAACAAGCGATTCCCTTGTATGAACAAATGATTCATCAGCTCTCAGAAATGATGGGTGGACCGATTCAAACGGGTGTTTTTGGTGCCGACATGCAAGTAAGTTTGTGCAACGATGGCCCAGTGACCATCATCATCGATTCTAAAAACCCAGCGATATGACCTTAGAAGAAGCCCAAAAACAAGTAGACACCTGGATTCAAACCGTAGGCGTTCGGTACTTTAGCGAACTGACCAACATGGCCATGCTGACGGAAGAAGTGGGCGAGGTAGCGCGCATTATTGCCCGTCGGTACGGCGAACAATCTGAAAAGGAGTCCGACAAGCAAAAAGACTTGGGAGATGAAATGGCGGATGTGCTGTTTGTGTTGATTTGTTTAGCTAATCAAACGGGCGTTAACCTCACAGAAGCGCTGGAAAAAAACATGCAAAAGAAATCGATCCGCGACGCAGATCGTCACCACAACAATCCCAAACTCAAATAATCTTTATTTCGCTGGCGGGATTTGATTCGCTGAAATACGTTTGCTGATCGACTTGCCTTCCTCCTGATTCGGGATAAATGGCTTAATCAACGAAATCATATCCAGACTTGGATTCAGTTTTTGAATGGCCTCGTGGCGCACATCGAATTCCGTTTGACCCGATATTTGGGTGTATTCCGCGTCCGACAAGCCCTCATGCTGATTGCCGGCATTACTAAATGTAGCTAAATGAATACCAGCTAATTTACCGCCTTCCCAAGAAACCACCTCCCCACCGTGGGCCCAATTGAAGCCTGATAGTGTGAAGTTTTTAGCATTGAGTTGTTGGACATCTTGCAAAGGAAGTCCCAAGTAAAGCCCTGAATTTGTCTTCCAAGCAGATGATTTTCCTTGAATGGTTACGTCCACAATCTCACCCGAACGGTAATAGACATAGACTTGCTTGGGTGAGCTTGGGAAAATAATGGACCCTTGTAAAGTATCGTCTCCCATGACCCAATTGGTATCTGCCACCACATTTTCTTTCCCGTATTTAGTTTGCAGACCAGCTAAATTTGCACAGGCTAAAACCTCATTGAGTGATTGGGTGGGAACTTCTGTTTGGGGAGATGTGCAAGCGAAAACCGTTGCAACAAGGAAAAGTAAACCTAATTTTTTCATACTAGAACGAATAAGCCAGGGTCAAATTTACTTGACGTCCCTGATTTTGATATTGATTGAACCTTTGATACGTTTTGCCCAACAGGTTGTTCCCTGAAAGACCTAAATTAACATTCCGCTTCACGAAATAATTAATTTTAAAGTTCAAATCTACAATATCATCTAATTGAATCAACTGATTTTGCGCAGGATTTAAGGCAAATAAATCCTTGATCCAATACACATCCGGTGAAATAAACACCTTATTCGACAGCTTCCAGGTATTCGTCCAGCTCATTGTCAACCCTGGTTTGTGGGAGGCTTGAAAAACGGTGTTTAATAAGGAATAGCGCACATGGTCAACTTTCAAACTGGAGGTAAAGGCATTGGAAACATGCACGTTTACTTGACCGATGATGTTAGCGACTTGAATTTTTTGAATTCCACCGATGTACAAAATTTGAAAACGAGAAGCATCCGAAGGGCTATTGATAAACGTAGGCAAATCAGCATACTCCGCATAATTGTACTTGATTTCAAAATCTACGTTTTTGTTACCAACCCCCTTAATACCTCCGAACAGATTACCTACCTGACTGGTATTGGTAAAGCTCGTTGGAATAGCCATCCAAGGATTTTCTGCCAAAAACGATTTAAGCGTATTGAATTGTACATCGCCACCGATTCCACCAAACAAATGAATGAAATCAGACACACCAAAATCCAACTCAAACTGCGGGAATATACTTGTCTTCGCAACCGCATCCTTACCCTCCTGTTCCGTCGCCACGAGAATCCCCGCATTGACCCGAATACGCGAACTGGCATACGCAATGCTGGGATTAACACGATAAAACGAACGCAATAAGGGCTTATTCCCTAGTGCCGAAACATATTCACCATGGATGTAATCTGCGTCCAAACGGGCTTTGACCTTCTCTGATAAATCTTTGGAATAGAACAAATGAGACTTCGCAATTAACTCCGAAAGTCCACCTGGATTCTGCAATAAGCCCGCATCTAAGGTCAATTTATAATCTGAATGTGCATTTTTACGCGCACTCAACACCTTGCCCAACACGTTGAAATACGAATAATTCAAGCGAATATCCGCAGCTTTAATAAAACTAGGTATTTCAGGCAAGCCATAGGCGTGGTTGACTTGTCGGCTGGCCGACACACTCCCCTCCCAGAAATTCACGGCACCTAGATACCGACTAACCAAACGGGCTTGATTTTCACTTCGTGCAGAATAGGTCGATTGGACCGGTCCTTGCGCATTCGCGTCATGGTTCAGATAAAACCCAATAAACTTATTTTCTTTTGGCGAATGGCTCGCATTAAAGTTCAACAAGGTATGTCCGTAATTGCCCACCCCGAGCTGCAAGACGTTATCGTATTTCTCCCCAAAAGCCACTTTAGCCGTATCGCGGGACCGCATGTCCTGCGCAGGTGGCGCTTGGATACTCGGCAAAGAATCGCTTGACCAGGTGAGACTCGTCGCTTGTTGCTTCATCTCCTTGATGCTCAAAGGCATCTTAAAAGACTTTAATGGCAGGTATTGACGTTCGGATACCTTCAGCTGCCACAGGGACTTCGCGCCACCGGGAACCACAATCACGGATCGGTCAATTTCCTGTGCGGACATGTTCAAGCTAAATACGCTTGCGACAAGGACAAAAAGAATAGTCGTTATACCCCTCATTTACTTAATTCTTCTAATTTTTTCTTTGCCTGCAACAGAATGCTTTCCTCACTCATACTCGACAAAATACTATCTAAAATGACTTTGGCTTGTCGGCCATTTTTCAACGAGATAAAATTATCGGCCATCAATAAATACGCCTTCCCTACCCAGGCATCCGCTACTTCATAATAGCGTGCACCTTCTTGGCTAAAATATGTTTTGATCAAATCTATAGAACCTTTATAATCACCTGATTGTGAATGCATTACAGCCACCTGAATAAGTGCCTGCGCGCCTATATCTGAACTATCCCGCTGAACAACTTGCATGAAATAGCCTTCTGCTTTGGTAGCATCTTGCTTTTGCGCCCACGCATTTCCTAATGAAATGGTCAATTGATTCTTTTCTTCTGGGTTCGTCAATGCATCTACCCAAGCATCCGCTTTGGCGAGTTGGTCCGTTTGCGTATATAGCGTCACTAATTTCTCCGTGGCCTTCAAACGTAATTCCGGCGTAATCGTTTCACGTAAGGAAGACGTCAGATACGTGATGGCTCCCTCCGTATTTTTTTGCTCTAATTCCAGCGTGGCTAATAACCAAAGCGCCTCCGACTTCTTATCTTCCGGTTGAACCCGCTTCAAGTAAGTAGCTGAATTCCCCCAATCTTTCGTCTGAAAAGTCCCGTACCCAAGCATCCAGTTGACCTCCGCCATCTGCTCAAATTTGGGATACTTCGATATAAATTTGACTAACTCCGGTACAGCCACGCGGTATTTTCCGGCCTCGAAAATAGACCGACATAAATCAAATAGCTCTTCATCGTCGCCTTTTTCGTCGCCGTGCTGTTTGGTGTATATCTCACGCAATTCAAAAACCTCTTCGCCCCGACCGACGCGCTTGAGTATTTCACTCGCACCGATCAACGCATCTTTTGACGTAGAATCCGCAGTAAGCTGACGCACAATACGGATGTAGTCATCCAGTGCTAAACTCCACTGATTGGTAATTTCATAGGTTTGACCCCGTATCAACAGCGATGGCGCGAGATACGGATTTCCAGAAGCGGCTTGTTGAATCGTTTGCGTCAGCGACCCAATCAACTCGCCATAAAGTAATTTATTTTGCGATTTGAACAAGGCAGCATGGGCCTTAAATGTAGCTAAATCACGTAAGGGTGATTGTGGATATAAAGTTCCGACACGCAGATATTCGGCATTCGCTTCTGCATAGCGACGCTCATTAAAAAGCACAGCCGCTTTGCGTTCAATCAGTGCATCTGTTCCCGCTTGACCTAAGGCAATGGCTTGCTCGAAATAGGCTAGACCAGCCTCTATTTTCCGATTCGCAATCGCCGTTTCAGCCGCATTTCTAAAGTCTTGTGGTGTCTTCGTGACCGCCACTTTATTGGCCAAATACTCCTCAAAATACAATTGCGCCCGATCATACATCGTGATGTAAGTGAACGACTGCGCCAAACTCAAACGAATCCGTTGGCTTAATTCGGGTGACCCCGGTGTCTTAGAGGTCTCGGCCAACAAGGGCATATAGATCTTAATCGCATCCGAATTCTTATTGTTTCTCGCTAAGATTTCTGCTTGGGCATAGCGCGCATTCCAAGCCATTTCTTGATTTAATGGATATTCTAAGGAACGTTTCAAGAACGTAATCGCCCGCTTTTGATCATTTGCCGCGTAATATTGGGCACCCTTTTCATACATCATCAATTGATACAAGGCTTGGAATTTGGCTTTTCCGGCGGGTGAGTGGAGCATGAAGTGGGATAAGGCCGACAAATCTTGCGTCTGCTGAATCGCGAAAAGCGCTAGGTCTACGAACAATTCCGCATGCGCTGGATTGGTGTCGGATGCTTGGTATTTTTTAACTTCTTGAATGATGCGGGCCCAATCCTTTTGAGATTTAAATATTTCCCAACGGGCAATAAAGGCATTTTCAGCTAGCACTGGATGGTATGGCAAAGCCGCAATCGCATCCAAGGTTTCCAATCGCTCTTTGACCTTATTTTGGGACTGATACATATCGGCCATCACCTGCAAGGCTTGTTGGCCCACCGAATCCTCCTCCGCCGCAATACCCTTAAACAAGGTCAATGACCGATCTAACTCACCTGATTTAGCCAGTGCATAAGCGAATTTAAACGTACGATTCCGCGAAAATTTAGTGGGTGAAGCTTTGTACAAAATATTATAATTCCCGGCAGCCTTGGCATATTGGGCATTGGCAAATTGCTTCTCGGCCAGGATAAGTGCCAATTCCGTCACCAGGTATTTACCCGTCGTATCGGCTAAGATGGGTTCCACAAACTGCTCTAATTCCGCAATTTTACCTTGCTTCATGAGCGCTGAACTGATCCATTGCGGAATTTCAGGACCGTAGGTTGGGTCTTTGGCGGCCAACTTAAAATCAGCAATGGCCTCATCGTACATCCCTGATCTGAAATGCATCACACCGGCGTAATAAGCAGCAGGCATCGAAAATTCTTCTTCGGATTCGTATTTTAAATTATTGAACAGCGCTAGCGCTTCCTTGAATTGCTTGACCTGATAATGCGAAATGGCTAGGTAGTAACTATATTCTAAATTGGTCTGTGCCGCTTGACTCAAATAGCGAATCGCACGTACCCAATCACCCGTTTCATAGTAAAACACCCCTATTTCACGTTTGAGTAGGGCAGCAAATGGGCTTTCCGGATGCTCTGACACAAAGCGAATGGCTTGCATTTCCGCCTCGGGACGCATGGTGTAAATCGAACACATGGCGATGTAATATTCCACCTGTGTTTTTTCCGCCGTAGACTCACGGGGTTGTTGCTGCAAATAGCTTAAATATTGAATGAATTCTTCCCGCGCAGCGATGAAGTTTTTGGACTGAAAAAAGAAATTGGCTTGACGAAATGTTTTGGCTGGATCAGTTGGCAATGTGGTTTGTTGGCCCACACTCACCCACGCCGAAAAAAACATGAAAAGGAATGAAATACCAAAGGCGGAAAAACGTTTTTTCATTCAAAGAATCAGGAGTGTTAATTAAAGATGCAAAATACAATTAAATTTCAATATTGATTTGAGGATGAAACGGATAATCAACAATATTATTTCCTTATGACACTATTTTCTCTAATTTTGACATACCAAATTACATAATCATCCACGACATGCTTCGTATTATTCTTTGCTTACTCATCATTTCGCCAGCCTTTGGCCAAGAAGCAGACCGCAGCACCAACAAACGAATTCCACCGATCAAATATGGCGGTTATGTTATCTTCGAAAAAAATGGACATGGCCTGATCGCAACTGTTGAAAACATTGGAAAAATGGATTTCAAACAAGCGCAAAAAGCGTGTGAGGATTTAACTCAAAATGGATTTGATGATTGGCGTTTGCCGACCAAAGAAGAGTTCGATTTGATACATCCCAAATTAAACCACAAGAAGATCGGTGGAGGAAGTATTTTTCAATCCGCCTGGTACTGGACTTCTTCCGAGGTAGATAAGGACAACGCCTACACGCACAACCTGCAAACAGGTTTGCAATCGCCTTATTTCAAGGATTTTAAATGCTTGGTGAAAGCGGTTCGTTCGTTTTAGGCAACACCCCAAAACGCTTCATTTGCACATCCATCACCCGAAACCAGATCGGTGGAACGAGGGCCAATAAAATCATTCCCGGATATCCCGTAGGCATTTGAGGCGTATCGTCATGATGACGCAATACCTGATATTTACGCGATGCTTGGAAATGATGGTCGCTGTGTCGGCTTAACTCAAACAACAACAAACGTCCCATGATGTGATTGCTATTCCAAGAATGGTGTGGTTTCACCCGCTCATACCGGCCAGATTCCACGCGATCACGGGCTAATCCATAATGCTCAATGTAATTCACGGTTTCCAATTGGATGGAACCAATCAGCGCGGCTGCCATAAATGAGCCCATCACCAGGGTCCCGAAAAACCAGCCAATTAGGGCTAAAAAAAGGATTTGGATGCTAATAAACAAACTGGTTTGTTGGGCATCTATCCGCCAAGCACTCCGCAACGTACCCGGAAAGGTTTGTAACCAAAACGCGAAAACGGATTGCTTGTATTTGGCCGAACTCGGATCATCTGGTGTACTCACGTGCGTGTGATGTCCTTTATTGTGCTCGATAAAAAAGTGCATGTATAAACTGGTGAGCAGTAGGCATTTGGCCAAAAACTGCTCGGCCTTAGTGGAGCGATGACCCAATTCATGGGCGAGGTTAATGCCAAAAATACCAGCCATCAAGCCCATCATGGCGATTCGACCGAGGCGATCGGACCAAGCCAATTCATCTGTCATGCTCACGAGAAAGAAATACAACGTGACAAACTGTAAACCAAAAGCCACATATAAAATCCAATCATACAAAACATCTTTTTTGGCTAAAGCCTCTTCCTCAGCGGCCAGATTGCGCGCGTCTGGTTTTAGGACAAGTTCGATACCTGGGACGAAGGCGAAGGTAAATAAGAAGCCGGCCCAACAAGCCAACCCGGTGGAATGAAAGGACCAATAGGCAAAGGCGAACATGCAAAAAGGTGCGATGTATTTAAATGCTTTCATAATTAAAATTTGAAGACGTAATCTATATAAGGTATGGCCACTGCTTCCCCAGCAGGAATTAACACACCAAAATCAAAGGAATTTTTCTCCCCCATAAAACGAAAACCTCCCGTCAAAACACCCCGATTTTTCATGGAGTAGGTTTCGGTTTGGAAATCATATTCGCGCAGGGAGAACAACCAATTTTCTGTCACGAGCATCACGCGATTCGAAATACGCGTCATGGCTGAAATCGTAAACATCGGTCGGCGCGCCCCACGCCACGCATAACTCGAATTAGGATCTTGTTGTTTGACCGCGCCCCAGCCGGCATTGAGGGTCACATTATGCTCCCGTGTGCCGTAAGTGGCGGAACCATAGCCAACTGCTAAACCAAAATTAAAGTCTTTAATGAAAGAAGTTGCGGCCAACATACCATAACCGAGGTGCCATTTAGGTGCCACTTGATAACCCCATTTAGGTGTGATGAAGAAAGCGAAAGGAATCACGGCGCCACCACCGATGGAAAAGTGGTCATTCACGCCATATTGCACGCTATTCGCCAGGACATACGCGTTTTGATAATAGCGTTCTCCCTTGCGTAATGGGATAGCAGATGGACCAAAAAAGTAGCGCGTCGGATGTGGATTGTCAAATTGGATCCCGGCCTGTCCACCGGCGACTTCGGGTAGGTAGCGTAGTGATTTTACATTCGCTCGTGAGATCGCCAGATTACCTAATTCCTGACTAATGGCTTGCACTTGATCCGCGGACAGTTCTTGCAATGCGCAGATGATGGTGCGGTTGTCATTCATTTGAATCTCCACACGGATGGAATTCCCGAGTTCATCTTGCGATTGAATCTGGTTTTTCAGCACCTGCATCGGTCCTAAATTCAACTCAAGGACTTGGATCGCACGCTCATCTTCTGATTGAAATTGCCCTACTAATGGCGTGGCGTTGGACAGCTGAATGCGCACAAAGCGTTTTTGTGCGAGCAGGCAGCCCGGCAAAAGCAACATGAAAATAAAAACGAGCGCACGCATAGGCATCAAATTTAACTAAAGATGCAATTATTTTTTATAGGTGATGCGGTAGATGCTGCCACCTAAGTCGTCACTAACATACAAAGAACCATCGGGACCTTGCGCCAACCCGCATGGGCGATGTTGGATCGGGCCCGTTGGCTTCACCAAATCCGTTCCCGCAAAGTTATCCGCAAAGATTTCCCACTTGCCGCTAGGCTTTCCGTTTTTGAAGGGCACAAAGCCAACGAGGTAGCCTTTCTTAAATTCAGAAGATTGGCCATGGAAGGCAATGAACGCACCATTTTTGTATTTGGCAGGGAATTGATTTCCGGTATAGAATAACAAGTCATTGGGTCCCATGTGCGCAGGAAAGGCAACGGTTGGATCTAAAGCATTTTCGCCGCCTGTCTTCTTTCCGTCTCCGCCGTATTCGGGCGCAACGATCTTTTTATTTTGCTTTTGGTCGTAGTAGATGTAAGGCCAGCCGGCATCATCACCCGCTTTTTTGAATTCGTACATCGCCTCAGCAGGTAATTCCTGGGACATTTGAGGCGTATAATATTGGGGATAAAAATCGTGGAATTGACCACGTCCGTGCGCCATGGCGAACAGGGAATTTGTTTGGGTGTTCCAGGCAATCCCGACGGCATTCTTTAAACCGGTGGCGTA
>CAIUGL010000018.1 GCA_903898715.1 uncultured Cytophagaceae bacterium | reverse complement strand
TTGCGGGTCAAATTAAAGCAACTTATTTTGCAGGATGTGGAATAACGGAGGAATCTAATCCGGAAAAGGAATGGCTAGAGACAGAGATGAAATGCCAAACACTTCAGCGGGTGCTAAGCGTCTAGTGTTTTCCTTTGATCACTTCTTCTTTCGTGATTTTACCGGTAATAATTACTTTAACCGTATCGATACGCGTGTCCGTCACCGTAATGATTTGAAATTGGAACGGGCTCAATGTAATGACTTCGTTCTCTCCTGGAATGTCTTCATACACGCTTATGAGCATTCCCCCGAGCGTTTCATAATCTCCCTCAGGTAAATTCCAATCATATTTTTCATTCAGGTAATCGATTTCATGTCGGCCTGAAAGCAAATACGTATGTTCATCGAGTACCTTTTCAATCCAGTCTTCGGAGTCGTCATACTCATCTTGAATTTCACCAAAAATCTGTTCCATGACATCTTCCATACTCACTAAACCCGAAGTACTGCCAAATTCGTCTACCACCAAAGCAAGGGATTTTCGCTCCTTGGAAAATTTGATCATCAAATCATTTGCTGGCATAGCTTCCGGAACAATGGGGATGGGTGTCAGGATTGCCAGCAGATCTTTAGGTTTCTTGAAAAGCTCTAAGGAGTGGCAGTAGCCGATTACCTCTTCCAAGGATTCTTTATACACGAGTACTTTGGAGTGGCCACTTTCAATAAATACGTTGGTTAATCCTTCAATCCCTTCTTCAAGTTCTATCGCTGTGATTTCGGTTCGTGGTATCATACATTCGCGAACCTTTACTTGTTTAAACTCGAGGGCGTTGTGAAAAATCTTTGTGTCAACTTCATTTTCTTCCTCCGTCGAAATTTTACGATTCAGATTTTGTAAGTAATGGTTTAAGTCGGTCAGTCCAAAAGCAGGTTTTTCTTCTGAATAGGTAAGACGTAAAACGCGAGTAATAAACCATTTAGAAAGGCTTACGATGCTCCAAACCAGAGGGAACATCAGGGTGTTGATGATCCAGATTGGAATGGCTAAGAATTCAAGAATAGCATCGGGATTGATCAAAAACACACTTTTGGGCGTGAATTCCGAGGTTGTTAGGATGAGGATGGTGGCTAGAATTGAGGCCAACAAACGTGCGATGATTTCATTCTGAATGAATGGAATATTGTGCAAAATTAAATGGTGGAGAAACTCCTCCATGAAAATGCCGTAAGCCACCAGGGAAAGTGTATTTCCAATCAACATGGTTCCAATAAACTGGGATGGACTTTGGTTGAAATTAGCAATGATTTTGGCGCTCAGTATATTTTGTTTCGACTTGAGTTCGAAATACAATTTGTTTGAAGAAACAAAGGCCATTTCGACCCCGGAAAAGAACGCAGAAAAAACCATGGAGGTAATGATTCCAATGATTTGGGCACTTTGTATGGTATATTCGGGCTCCATTTATTGGTCTTTTTTTGATTGTTCTTCTTCCTTTTTCAATCGCATATTTTTCGCAAATTGATAATAAAAAAGACAAGCTACGGCATACATTAGCCACCCATAATGGTAAAATATTTCATTCCAAAAGTCACCTTGTATTTCTTTGGGAGTCGGACTATTCAAATCAATGATCCAAATAATTAGAAATCCGATGGCACCTGAAAGGCTAAATATTTCTCTGCGGCTCATAGGTTAAGCAATATGTTTCTCTGTCCGACGAAATGTTGCGACAAATAATCCAATAAACATAAGAATCGATCCGACCCAAACCAAATTGATGTAAGGTTTTTCCAACGCTTTGATAATGATAAGATCTTGCTGTGTCGTATTAACCGCAAAGCTAAACTGCTGCGTCTTAGGGTCAATTGCGGTAAATTTAATTTTAATTCCCGTTTCTTCACTCTCAAATGCCGGCATGGCTACCATGCCCCCCTTGATAATAAAGGTCGGTTTTAAATCAAACTGTTGGAAATTTTTTCCCAACACTTGGAAACTAGCCTGAACGGCCGCATCGGATTCGCTTAGTTCAACTCCTTCTACTTGGGTTACGCGATTGACCTCTTTCAACACGGCTACGAAATCATTTAGAAAAAGAGTGTCGCCAACCGAAACAGTCGAATTGATGGTTTGGCTCCATTGTTTTTCCTCACCAGCTTCGGCCGCTAAACGTGGATCCAACGAAACATAGGTGTAAATATCATGGCCCCAAGCATGTTTAACATCCGGTGAAATGGCTGTTCCCATTTTTGGATTTACTTGCCAGCGTGGGTACAAAGAAACTGTTTTTCCTTCTGCATTTTTGAACTCCAGTTCGTAGTAATTATTTTCAGGTTCTACCGTAAGCGTATCTCCTTTTTTGGCAACAGATGTCCCATCTTGAGTGACATCGCGCAAGGCTACGGCATGGAAATCACCCTCGATAATTTCAAAGTCTTTTTTGTTGTAATACCCAGGCTTCCCGCGCAATGCAATTTTACGTCCTTTGTAGGTCACTAAATAATCTTGCATTTGGGCGCCCTGACCTAACCATAAGGGAAGGTTTTCTTTGTTCTCTTTGTTATTGTCCTTCGTAAATTCTTCAACCTTGTTTGAGATCGCAAAACCGGAACGGTTGAGAGAAACTACTTTTGAATAACCTGACGAAAACAATACGCCGATTAGCATAATGGCTAGGCCAACGTGTGCCATCGCGCCACCAGAAAGAGAGAATTTTTGCTTGATTAAAAACAACAAAATACTGCCATTGGCAATGGTTGCGAATAAACTGCTCCACAAAAGGATAATATAAGATACGGTGTAGATCTTGCCAATATTAACAAATAAAACAGTCAATAAACTGGCGATTAGCGTCGCGTTCCATAGTGGCTTCCATTTGGTAGACTCCTTAATTTTTCCCCACCAAACAAATTGTCCCACCGCGCTGAGTACAGCAACAGCTATAAATATCCAAATTTGAATTTTACTGTAATGCTCTGCTTGGTCTGCCGGAAGCGCTAAATTTGAAACTAGGCCAAATGCTTCCGCGATTTTATTATAAACGGGAATTGAGGTCGTAAATGTTAATTGGAACGCAGAAAGTCCTAAAATGGAGGCACCAATAAATATCCAAAATTCCTTCGAATACACGCCGATCTCCTTTTCATCTTTCGGTAAGTCTTTCCAACGATACCAAGCAAAACCAATTGAACCCACCAAGAATGTGAGCATGTAGACAAGTAACTGTCCAGAAAGTCCCAAATCCGTAAAGGAGTGAACGGATGCATTTCCAAGTACGCCCGAGCGATTTAAAAATGTCGAATATAAAACCAAAATAAAGCTCGAAATAACAAGAATAATGGATGTTTTGAGCGCGGCACTTGAATTGCGATAAGCCACCATCGTGTGTATCGCACCAATCAAAATCAACCAAGGCACGAGAGAGGCATTTTCAACCGGATCCCAGTTCCAATACCCACCAAAGTTCAAGGTTTCATACGCCCAATAGGCACCCATTAAAATACCAATCCCGAGAATTCCGCCACAAGCTAATGCCCAAGGCAAAGCAGGCTTGATCCATTCCGTTAATTTGTTTTTCCAAAGCCCAGCTATCAAATAAGCAAAAGGAATTAAGGTCATGGCGAAGCCTAAAAATAAAGTTGGCGGATGTATAACCATCCAGTAATTCTGCAATAATGGATTTAAGCCGCGACCATCTTTGGGAATAAAGTTAGGCTGCATGCTCCAAACAGGTAAATCAGGTTGTGCTTCACGCAGTAACAAGAAAGGAGAAGAGCCGATTTTTAAGTCGATGAACGGAATAATGACGCCGAGAATCATGGACGTCAAGAACGTTTGTACCAAGGCAAAAACAGTCATTACCGGACCTTCCCAGGTTGGGTTTTTGACCATTAATAAGAGCCCAAGTAAAGCTTGCCAAAAAATCCAAAGTAAGAAACTACCTTCTTGACCCTCCCAAAAACAGGAGATCATAAATTGTAGGGGCAGGGCACGCGAAGCATGTGAAAATGCGTAGTGGTATTCGTAATAGTGATTGTAAATAATATGAAACAGGCTATAGGCCACCCCAATCACCGAAATGAAATGGATAAAAAACAAGGTGCGCGCAGTTTGTCTCCATTCGGTGTTAAGGGCATCCGTTTGGCTCGTCTTAAAATAAGCGAACGTCGCCAAAAGCGCTGTAACGAAGGAAACAATGATCAGGCCATGGCCTATTTGGCCAATACTTTCGTGTATCA
The DNA here is from genome assembly GCA_903898715.1 of uncultured Cytophagaceae bacterium. Classification (GTDB taxonomy): domain Bacteria; phylum Bacteroidota; class Bacteroidia; order Cytophagales; family Spirosomataceae; genus Aquirufa; species Aquirufa avitistagni. The sequence continues at coordinate 14,012 of CAIUGL010000018.1, read as the reverse complement.
TATTTATTTTATTGCTTCATACGAAGCGGTTGAGTCGGCGGAAATTTTCCCTTCCTGATATTTGGATGGGCACTTTAATAATATTTTGTCACAATAAAAGATCTTGTCGGCCCTCATGCTTCCCACCAAAACGATTTTTTCCGATTTCTCGAAATCTTGTGGTTTAGGTGCCGCATAGACTACTTCGTTTTCTCTTCCCAAACTGTCCTGAACAATAAACTGCAGGCGGTTTGCATCTAAAGCCGGATTGAATTGAAGGCCTACGATATGACCTTGCGCATCTTTCTTCAGTTTACCTACCACGTGCACTTTTTGATTTGGATCTTCTTGGCTAATACGTTCAGCCTCATCAAATCCTACATAGGTACTTGCATCACCGGTGGTAATTAAAATTATCCCGATTGCGATCGCGATAAGGAACAGTCCTACGATATGCGTTTTTTTCATTTTAGGCGGTTTTCTAAGTTGGTAACTTTACGATCCAAGCGAAACAAATACACAAATAAGCCAGCCAAGATGATGCTTACAACGGCAATGACCACATAAATTTTACCATCTGCACGAAATTGATCGGCCATTTCTATTTCAGCTTGCGCATTGGCGATGAAGCTGGTTAAGATAAAAAGTAGACTAAATACGCTCGCTTTCATATGATTCGTTTTCTTCGATTAAGTTTTCAATTACTTTAATTCGGATGCGTAAGTTGGCAATCCAAAATCCCAACAACGTCCATCCAATAATTGCAGGATAAAACACCATGCGCATGCGATTGTCTAGGTCCATGGAGTTAAACCCTGGGTTTCCTCCATTTCCTGGGTGAAGTGAATCTGTCATACGTGGGAGAATCCAAATAAGTACCATGAACACGACAAAGGCAAAAATATTGTATACAGATGATATCCGAGCTTTTTGTTGGTCGTCTGGTAACGAGGAGCGCACCAATAAATAAGCTAGGTAAATCAAGAGGCCTACCGCCACTGAGTTTAATTTAGGGTCGTTTGTCCACCAATCGCCCCACGTAAATTTAGCCCAGAAGCTACCGGTAACTAGACCTAAAAGGGCAAAAATAAGGCCTGTTTCTACGTAGGCGTACGATTTGGTATCAGCTTGCAAATCTCCTTTTCGGAGGTATTGAATGGAATGATACACGGAAGTGCCAAGAAGAAAAATCATGCTAAACCACATCGTTACGTGGAAGTAGAGATTTCGCACCGTTTCATTCAGGATGGGTTGACGTGGAACGCTTCCATTTAATCCCGCATACATGGTGTAAAAAAGAAGTGCGATACACAGGAATTTCGAGAAGTTCTTTTTTAGTGTCTCCATATATAAGGGAATAGGATGCCTGATAAAACAACAACAATGGTATTTAAAGCGCCCAAAAGAGCTATTTCGTCCCAATTTTCTTGTATGGAAATTCCATCCATGGCACTTTTAGATATTTTCAATACGAGTAATAACAAAGGAATGATAATAGGGAAACTTAAAACGGCCATTAATGTTGCCGAATTTTCCGCTTGCGCTGCAATTCCAGCCATCAGCGAGAGTGTGGAGGCTAGGCCTATTGATCCTAACATGATTGATAACAGGTAAAGTGGCATGTTGCCAACGGGATTGCCCATCACCCAGGAATAAAATACGATGCCAACGAGCGAGACGCTTATCATGATAAGTGAATTGTAAATAATCTTGGAATAAATCACCGCTTCAGGGCTTACTAGCGTGTAATAAAAGAGATTTCGCTGGCTCGGTTCTTGCGTAAAACTTTTACCGATGGCATTGATTGCGATGAACAGAATGATAATCCAAAACAGGGTATTCCACGTGATGGAATTGATTGTGTGCTGTTTTGCTTTAAAGGAAAGGTAACATACGAAAATAGTAGAAGCCAAATAAAGCAGCAAGCCTTGAATGGCATAGCGCTGACGCCATTCCATTTGCATTTCTTTTTTGACTAAAACAGGTATGTGACCGAGCATTTTGATTAAAAAATCCTAAAGGACACGCAATTTACTACAGAAATTTTGCTTTCAGGTACAATCCGAACTAAAACTATTGCTTATCATTTTTTAGGTCAAAAATACTTAGTACATTTGACCTAATTTTGAATAATTCTAAATAAGCAGACTTGAATACGCGTAAGACTTTAGCTGAATTGAAAATAGGAGAGCGTGCTGAGATTGTCGGTTTTACGGATGCGTTGCTGTCATTGAAGTTATTGGAAATGGGTTGTTTGCCTGGTTCGGAAATTGAAATGACACATTTGGCTCCCTTTGGAGATCCGTTGGCCATCAAAGTTTCAGGCTACACGTTAACCATGCGTAAGGATGAGGCGGCTACGATTCAAATTAATCTACTAAACAACTGATTTTGTCACAAAAGCCTAAAATAGCGTTAATTGGTAATCCAAATGCAGGGAAATCTTCTTTGTTCAATAGCCTAACCGGTTTGCGACAAAAGACGGGAAATTTTCCAGGTGTAACCATGGATAAGTTGACGGGCACATGGGAAATTGAGCCGGGTCAAGAAGTTGATATTTTAGACTTACCGGGTATTTACAGTATTTACCCTAAGTCGCTGGATGAGGAATTGGTCATCAATATTTTGGGGAATCCAGCCAATGAAGATTATCCTGATATGGCTATTGTTGTCGCTGATGCCTCTAATTTAAAACGTAATTTATTGCTTTTTTCGCAGGTGCGTGATTTGGGAATTCCCACGGTACTTGCGTTGAATATGATCGATGTCGCTGAGACGGAGGGTTATGTCATCAACTCGATTAAGTTGGCCCGCGAACTCAACGTCGAAGTAGCTGAAATCAATGCCAAAAAAGGAATTGGGATTAATGGACTGCGTTTAGCCGTAGGGAAAACTTTGGCAAATCGCTATGCTTCCAATGATGCGTTACCATTGCCGGTTGATGAACTTATGCTAGAGGGGATTCAATTGAAGTTTGGCGAGGCAGATCCTTACCGGTCGTTGTTATGGCTGATGGAACATGATCGCATGAAAATGTTTTCACCAGATCAGCGAAAAGCATTTGATGCGATTCAAGATGAATTTCAATTCAAATCGGAAGAGTACAAGACTTCTGAAACCGTCAAGCGCTATGAAGCTTTGTCGGAAGTAGTCGAGCGTTGTGTAATAAATTTAAATCGCCAGTGGGATGCACCTCCGGTTAAAACATGGACGGACCGACTTGATTCTGTTTTTTTACATTCGATAGGGGGATATCTCTTTTTCTTCCTATTACTTTTTGTCATGTTTCAGGCAGTCTTTACCTGGGCAGCGTATCCGATGGATGCCATCGATGCTGGGGTCGCTTATTTGAATGATTGGTTGAAAACGGTGTTGCCAGCTTCCGCACTCACAGGGTTGTTGACCGATGGACTTGTTGCCGGTATTGGCGGTGTTTTGATATTTATACCCCAAATCGCATTCTTGTTTTTCTTCATTGCGATGTTGGAAGAAACAGGTTATATGTCTCGGGTTATGTTTATCATGGACAAGTTGATGCGTCGCTTTGGCCTAAATGGTAAATCTGTTGTGCCGTTAATTTCGGGTGTTGCTTGTGCTGTTCCGGCGATTATGAGTACGCGGTCGATTGGTTCTTGGAAAGATCGTTTAATCACGATTATGGTGACGCCACTAATGTCTTGTTCCGCTCGACTGCCTATTTATACGGTGTTGATCTCGTTGGTGGTTCCTGAAAAGAGTACCTTATTTGGACTATTCAATTTACAAGGCCTAGCCTTGTTTGGGATGTACTTATTAGGCTTTTTAATGGCTATTGTTTCAGCATGGGTCATGAAGCAAATTTTACAAGTGAAGGAGCGTAGCTATTTCATTATGGAATTGCCAACTTATAAGGCTCCCCGGTTTAAGCACATGGCGATCTCGATTTTAAATTCGGTGAAAGCATTCGTTTTTGAAGCTGGAAAAATCATTGTAGCGATTTCAATTGTCCTTTGGGTATTAGCTAGCTATGGTCCTGGGGACAGCATGAGTCAGGTTGATGCGCAAGTGAGACAAGCTAATCCAACGCTATCTGCTGCCGAATTATCCAATCGGATTGCATCTGAGAAATTAGAAAATTCGTATGCAGGCCATTTCGGGCATTTTATTGAGCCTGTTATTAAGCCATTGGGTTATGATTGGAAAATAGGCATTGCATTAATTACGTCCTTTGCCGCACGTGAAGTGTTTGTAGGGACGATGTCTACCATCTACAGTTTAGGTGGTGAGGTAGATGATGAAAATGCTACGATTAAGAATCGGATGCGTGCGGAGATTAATCCAGAGACAGGTAAGCCACTTTATGATGTGGCGCTTGGGTTTTCGTTACTGATATTTTATGCCTTTGCCATGCAGTGCATGAGTACCTTGGCGACAACCTATCGCGAGACAAAATCATGGAAATATCCGGCGATACAGTTTTTCTACATGACGGCACTCGCCTACTTGACCGCCTTTATTACGTATCAAGTATTAGCTTAGAATTGGACTGGAATTGAAGTCGCGGCTAAGTTGCTCGTGCTCTTAGCTAACAATTTACCTTCTGCGTTGTAAAGTTTAGCTTCTACGTTTGCGATTTTTTTACCTAGACGGTACACTTCTGAAACGGCTGTTATTTTTTCGCCGGCTTTGGCTCCAAAAAGAAAGTCAACGTTTAAGTTGATGGTCACATATAGATGTTCAATCTTTAGCGTAATCAGCGTCATCCCCATGATTTCATCTAAGATGGTGGTGATGATTCCTCCGTGCATGACTTGTGCATGATTGCACTGGTCAGGTCGCACTTCAAATTCAGCAGTTATTGACCCTGCGGAGGCTTTTAGTAGCGTACCATCAAGGTAGGTAGCGATAGGGCTTGGGTTTCCATCCGCAATTTTTTTATTTAAATGCTGATTTAAATAGGAGAGAATTGATTCGTTAGGGATCATCTTAGGCAGTTAAAATATTTAGTTAGGAGCGGGACCAGGTAGAAGTTCGTCCAAACATAGCTGAACCCACAAATCCACGAATATCTAGTTTTTGATTTTTGTCTTTTACCTTTAAAATACAATCATAGGTTTTACCAGAATTCGGGTCATAAATAGTGCCTGATTCCCAACTTTCTCCTGTAAATGTAAAGTTTTGAAGGATGACTGCACCTACTAAATCGCGGTTTCTAAGTTTAGGATCTGGGTTGTTTGAGTCTTTTTTTCCTGGAATTTTCCCCCAAGAAATTTTTCCAAAATAGCGGTCTCCCTGTTTGAATATCGTGATTTTGCCATCTCGTTGCTCTGAAATCCATTCTCCAAGAATTTGGTCTGAACTTCCATTAGCATGCCCGTTGAACGAAAAGAACAGGCCACAAATAAATAAGACTAAAAAGTGTTTCATGTTGACGCGTATAATTCCGACAAATATATGAGTATTTTGGGATTTGCCACAATGAGATGGAATGCTTATTTTTGTGCACTATAGCCTTTTAGGCAATCAGCAAACTAACTAATAGCAATCATAAAAACCTATGAATTACAATTTAAGTCAAATTCCTGAGCGTACCAGTAAGCCTAGACAAAAAGGACTGACGATGGTGATGGACAAGGGCTTGAGCCTGCGTCAAGTTGAGGATTTTATTGAGATGGGCGGAGCCTATACCGATATTGTTAAACTAGGTTGGGCTACTTCCTATGTGACAAAAAATTTAAAGGAAAAATTAGCTATTTATAAGTCGGCCGGAATTCCAGTCTATTTCGGAGGTACACTTTTTGAGGCCTTTTATGTACGTGGACAGTTTGACGAATACCGCCGGGTGCTCGATGAATTCGGGATGGAATATGCCGAGGTCTCTGATGGTTCTGTGGAGATGGAGTCTGAGGTCAAATGTGAATTTATTCGTACGTTGTCCCAACAGGTGACTGTATTATCTGAGGTGGGTTCTAAGGATGAGGCTAAAATTATTCCTCCTTATAAGTGGATTAAGTTGATGCGCATGGAATTAGAAGCAGGTGCTTGGAAGGTAATCGGAGAAGCTCGTGAGGGTGGAAATGTTGGTTTATTTCGTGCTTCAGGTGAAGTGCGTCAAGGCTTAGTAGAAGAGATTTTAACTGAAATTCCCGAGGAAAAAATTCTATGGGAAGCACCACAGAAGTCACAGCAAGTTTGGTTTGTTAAGCTTGTTGGAGCCAATGTAAATATGGGAAATATTGCTCCCAATGAAGTTATCTCGCTAGAGACAATTCGTTTAGGATTGCGTGGCGATACGTTTGATCATTTTTTGACTAAATAAGTCTTTCATTTACCGCAGCATTAATCTGCGCTTTCGTATGATTCAATTATTGCTTGATCTGCTAAAAGATCCGTTGACCTTTTTAAGTGAATTCATCGCTGCTAATGGGTCCTTGACCTACGCCCTTTTATTCGCTATCGTGTTTGTTGAGACCGGTTTAGTCGTTATGCCATTATTGCCTGGCGATTCCTTACTTTTTTCGGTCGGATTATTGGCAGCGGCCAGTGGCCAGTTGAGTTTGTCCACGGTTATTCCTTTGTTGATTTTAGCGGCATTATTAGGAGACCAATTGAATTATTTCGTTGGCCGTAATTTTAGTACATGGATAAAAAATCGCGAGCAAGTATTGTTTTTAAAACGAGCTCATATTGAAAAAACTGAAGAATTTTATGCGAATTATGGCTCTAAAATGGTCATTTTAGCCCGTTTTGTTCCGATTGTTCGTACCGTTGCTCCATTTGTCGCTGGAGCTGGGAGAATGTCTTATCCCGTGTACTTGTTGTATGGTTTCTTGGGAGCATGCCTTTGGGTTTTCAGTATTACATTGGCCGGTTATTATTTAGGCGATAACGAATGGGTTAAGTCAAATTTTGAAAAGGTCGTTTTAGGTATTGTTGGCGTCTCCGTTTTGCCCATCATCATAGGTGTTTTAAAGCAGCAATTTTCGAAGAAATAGGATGGCCATTACATCGCTTTTTGGGTTAATTGGTTATCCGCTTGGACATTCGTTTTCAAAGAAATATTTTACGGACAAATTTGATGTTTTGGGCCTTTCTGCATCGCATGCGTACACGCAATTTGAAATTCCGTCGATGCAAGATTTCCCACAAATTTTACGTGAAAATCCGAATCTCAAAGGTCTCAATGTAACGATTCCCTATAAGCAACAAGTCATTCCCTTTTTGGATGAAATAGATGCGGCGGCGGAACGTATCGGTGCGGTCAACACGATAAAATTTTTGCCGGATGGTCGTGTGAAGGGATTCAATTCTGACTATTTCGGTTTTCAGCAAACACTTACAGATTGGCCTGCTTTGGCTGCGTTTAGAACGAAGTCGGCCTGCGTATTAGGTCAAGGGGGAGCTGCTAAAGCAGTGATCGCGGCAATTGAGGATTTGGGGATATCGGTGATCAAGGTGTCACGAACGCCAACGGAGGATTCGGTTGATTATAATTCTTTAGGGGATTTACTTCCAGAAATTGGTTTGATTGTTAATACCACTCCATTGGGAATGCATCCCCATGTAGAGGCTTTTCCGCCGATTCCGTATGAACAATTGACAAGCCAACATTACCTATATGATATCGTATACAATCCGCTTGAAACTAGTTTTTTACGCAAGGGGATAGCGCAAGGTGTGGGTGGTACCCATGCAGGGTTGGCCATGTTACATGGTCAAGCGGAAAAAGCTTGGGAGATTTGGAATGCTTAATGTAAGTACACACCGCATTTCTGCGGATCGGAAATAATTACTTCAACATGTTCTGAAAGCGTCGTGGATAATTCATATCCAATGTAATCGGCGGCAATCGGGAATTTTCGGTAATTACGATCTACTAAAACCCCCACTTGCAACTTTTTGACTGGAATACTTAAAAAGGGCGCTAAGCTGTAAGAAAAAGTTCTGCCGGTATTCAAGACGTCATCAACAACGATAACTACTTTATTCTCGAGAATGGCTAAGTCTGTGTCAAATTGCACAGGACTATCATAAGGCACGTCTTTGTTCAATTGAATCGCGACAGCTTTAGCTTTTATAGTCGATATTTCTTGCACATGTTGGCAAATCATCTCAGCTAAAGCGAAGCCCTGTCCCACGATTCCTGCGATAATGATTTCCTTTTCTTCGAAATTATTTTCGAAAATCTGGAAAGAGATTCGTCTGATTTTTTGCAGTAAGGCAGGACCGTCTAGTACTTGTTTTGCCGACATATTCTTTTGCTTTAAAACTAAATTAGCCAATTAAAATTACCCAAAATTATCCAATTTTCGTACCTTTGCCCTTTATTTAGCGTTTAAAATAATTTACTTATGGCTAAAATGTACGGTGGGCAGCAACGCGCTCAAATGCAAGCACCTTCCAATCCGCTGGCAATTAAAACCAAAAAATACGGATTGGAAAAAAATAAATACGTAGGTCTTTGCATGCGTCAATTGTTTTCGAATCAATGGAAATGGGCATTTATTCCTTTGGTGCTTGTTGGGGTTAATGTATTCCTCAACCTCTCAGGAACCTATAAAAATTATTGGATTTATATCTTTTTAGCCATCGGGGTAATCGGATATATCTTGTTTTGGTTAATTCAATTTACGGGTATCACCCAGCTTGCGCAATACAAACAATTGTTTGATAAGTATCGCTACGAAATTGACAGTCGGCAAATCTTCATGAAAATTTCCGATAAGGAAGGTGGAATGTTGAAATGGGAAATGATTTTATCGGCCTATAAAGACAAGCAAGCCTATGTGTTAGAGATGGGTAAATATCAGTTTTTGTATCTTCCTTTTTCCATCTTTTCGGACAATGACCGTAAGTTGATGGATAAGATTATGCGAGATAAAGGGTATATCGCCTAATTATGGGACGCATGTTGGCGATTGATTTTGGGTTGAAGCGCACGGGATTAGCCGTGACGGATGCACTACAAATTATCGCGAATGGCTTAGATACAGTACCTACGCATACATTGCTTGATTATTTGACAACTTATTTTGCACAGGAGGCGGTAGATAAAGTGATTATCGGGATGCCCAAAAATCTTGACAATTCAGATACAGATTCCACGCATGGGGTTCGGGTATTGATTAAGCATTTTAAGAAGAAATTTCCTGACATGCCCATCATAGAACATGATGAGCGATTCACCTCGCAGCTTGCGATGCAAGCGATGATTGCTGGGGGAATGTCTAAAAAAGACCGTCGTGTTAAGGGAACCGTGGATCGCGTTTCAGCGACCATCATTTTACAATCCTATATGGAGTCACAGGGATAAAAAAAGCTTGCCTCGAATGAAGGCAAGCTTTTTTTATTTCGTTACGACTTTGGCTAGTCGGTGATAAAAGGGTGTCCGACTATTGGCTGTTTTGGGTTTGTATTTTCCTGTAATAATTGGGACGTACATAACTCTTCGGCGCGATTTTTCGCCAAAATTAGGAGAGACCTCCACGCGATGCCATAAACGACCATCGTGGACAGTCAAATCACCTTGTTCAATTTCAAATGCAATTTCACGTGGGTCTGGTCGGTGATCAATGAATTGTTTTTTGCCAAAAAGCAATTTCAACATTCCCTGGTTTTGTGTGCCGGGTATCACGCGTAGACCACCGTTCGAAGATGGACAGGTATCTAAATGAATACCTACATTGAGCATGGGAAGGATTTTTTGGCCTAAAAAAAGGTCCCGTGGGGAGTCGGTATGCCAGCCCATTTGTGTGAATTTTGAATTCGGCTGATTGACATAATGATTAAACACTAAACCATCTTTTTCTTCCTCGCTGATTCTTCCTTCATAGGGCGCTAGCAACTCAAGGAGTATGCTGAAACGGGGATCTTTTAAAAATTCAGCTAATACTGGGCTATACTTATTTGTAAAGCACATCCGCTGAATCATTTTGTTACCGGCAGGGTCTTGACCAAATTTCAATGGGATGCCATTGACTTTCTCGATTCCCTCGGCCAGCCACTGTTTTTCTATGTTAGCCAACTCATCTATGAATAATTGAGCTGTTTCAGATGTTATAAAATGCTTGAATTGGATAACACCATGTTTATCGAAATATTCTTTTTGTTCTTGGGTTAATTGATCTCCCAAGGTAAACGTTTTCGATTCAAATGTGGACGTTGATATCTTCATAAGCGTACTGCGTATGAGTGCTGAACTTCTCTAGCGCGTAGATGTAATTAGTGGATAAATTTGTGCCTGCAATTTACTTGAATGTTTGTGTAATTTTCCAATACCCTTTCTTTTTTCTATTTAAAATCAGTTAACAGATTGTTTACTGGTGAGTTGCTGGCACATCTTCTCAACCCGGCATTTATTTTGTAAGCATAAATTAATTTTTAGGCGAGACTAAAATATTGTATATTGCGTGCATGCGTTATCTAATTTTGTGTTTACTGCTGTCGTTTTCGCTGTCTGGCCAACAGGAAGGTCGAATTGAAACAGATAGGCCTGACCAAACCGAGTGCCCATTTATTGTTCGAAAGGGATATCTTCAGGCTGAGTTGGGCTTCAATCGGAATGTTTCTAGAGATGATGTTCAGTTTTTCTCTCCTACGACACTTTGGAAAGTAGGCATAGCACCTTGGGTAGAAATGCGCTTAACCAGCCTCGTGTACCTTCAAGATCAAAAAGTACATGCTCAAGTTGAATCCGCTGGGGCTAAATTTCATCTGTTTGAAGGGACCAAATGGATTCCTCGAAGTGCTGTCATCGTGCAGTATCATGTAAATAACCAGAATAGGGACGCCAGTGAGCGCAATGACTCGCCTCACTCCTTAGGCGAGGTCGTCTTCACCATGCAAAATTCATTGGGCGGGCCCTTTGGGGTTGGCTATAACTTTGGATCAGAATTGCATTCCAATGGCGCGATGGAGGGGATTGTTCGCATTGCCCCAAACATGAACATTGGGAAAAATGGATATGCCTATGTTGAGTTTTTTGGTCGTTTGCCTAAAACGACTTTGACAGATACCTGGGTCGATGGAGGGCTTGCTTATTATGTTTCCGATGATCTTAAATTAGATGTGTCGATTGGTAAAAGCTTGAATGAAAGCCAACTCTGGTATGCCGCACTAGGGCTCTCTTTCCGATTTAAACTTTTGTAATTTTAAATCTGATTCGATTCTTCTCCATAACAATTTGTGTAAATTGCGCGGATGCGTAAGAATGCCAACTTATTTCTTTGTCTCCTTTTCATCCTGGGTTTACTCAATCCAGCTGGAGCACAGACGCGTGAAGGTTTAACAGTTCAAGTGGGCAGTAAATCAATCACCACGAGTGAGTATTTAGTGGTCTATTTTACATTACCTGTTTCAGATCAGCCACCCGTTTATCAGTTTCCGGAGATTGCTAGCTTCAAGAAATTAGGTGTTAGTCGGAGCAAATCCTCACTTTTTCAAAATGGCCAAGTCGTTCAGACGCAAACTTTTTCGCAATATTATCAGCCGAATGGAACGGGGAGTTTCAACATTCCATCGCTAGAGGTTCAAGTAAACGGGCAAATGATTCCATGGGATTCATTTACGGTTCAAGTGGCTGAAGGTGCGGCCGACGAGTCCAAGGAGTCGGAAGAGCTCGTTATCCCAGAAGGAACGTTGACCAACACCAATGGGGCATTTTTTTTGGTCAGCACGAACTTGCGTACACCGTTTGTTGGCCAAGGATTTACCCTAAAGATGTCATTTTATGTTCCGGAGAATAATGCAACCGAGCTAGTTTTTGATCGGAATGATTTGCAAATCCCAGAGCTGATTCAGCAAATGAGGCCTCGAAATTGTTGGGAAGAAAATTTTGGATTACAGTCTGAACGTGTGTTGAAAGTGCAATTTCGTGGAAAAAAATATACCGAATATCGTTTCTTTCAGGCCAGTTATTTTTCGTTGGATAATCATGTAATTCGTATTCCATCCTTGAATTTTCGTGTCAAGCAAGTAAGTCCAGGGAAAGGATTGGAGCGCCAAGTACGTAGTGTTTACTTTAAATCTTCACCCTTTATTATCACCCCTAAATCATTACCTATCCATCCATTGGCTGGCAAAGTACCTGTTGGAAGTTTTAAATTGGCCGAAGTCTTACCTCAAAAAGCAGTGAAAACGGGTCAGCCGATTCAATATCAAGTAAGTGTGATAGGTGACGGGAATAGTATTCTTTGGGATTCCAAGGAAGTTGAATCAGATTATTTTGTTGAATTTTCACAAGTTTCGACCGAACGTTCAGTCGCACCGGCGCGGGATCAAATGATTGGTCAAAAAACGGATGTATTTAAGATAGTACCTGAACAACCTGGACAGATTTCGTTGGGTAAATATTTTAAGTGGATCTATTTTAACACAGATAAGGAGCGCTTTGATACATTAAAATCTCCGATTGTATTGATTGTCAAGGGGCAGCCAATTGACAGATTTTTGCATACGGAAGATGAGTCGGGAGGTATTTATAATCAGATAGAAATGAAAGATTCTTTATCGGTTCTTTGGAATAGATGGATCAATTGGAGACAATTGGTTAATTTTGTGATTCTTTTGCTGATGATAACATTGCTATTTCTATTGGGGAAAGCAAAAAAATAAGGAAACATGGGGAGTATATACGGGAAAATATTTCAGATTAGCACCTTTGGTGAATCACATGGAGCTGCCGTAGGTGTAGTCATTCAAGGTTGCCCGGCAGGGATTGATTTTGACTTGGATTTTATTCAATCTGAGTTGGACCGCAGAAAGCCAGGTCAATCGCGTATTACAACGCAGCGCAAAGAAGCTGATTCGGTTGAGGTACTCTCAGGTGTTTTTGAAGGGAAAACGACAGGAACACCGATTGCCATGCTCGTTTGGAATGGAGACCAGCGGTCCAAAGATTATTCACATATTTCGGATCAATTTCGTCCCTCTCATGCGGATTACACCTATTTTGCCAAATATGGTTTACGTGACTACCGCGGTGGAGGCCGTTCTTCGGCCCGCGAAACCGTTGCACGTGTGGCGGCAGGAGCTTTGGCCAAACTAGTTCTACATCAATTGGGTGTTCGCATTACAGCTTATGTTTCTCAAGTAGGAACATTAAAGTTAGAAACGCCTGTTGAACAATTGGATTTACGTGTAGCAGAGACGAATGCCGTTCGTTGCCCAGATACGCAATTGGCTGAAAAAATGTTCACTTACATTGATCAAATCCGCAAGGAAGGTGATTCTGTAGGTGGTGTTGTGTCAGCTTATATCACCGGTTGCCCGATAGGTTTGGGAGAGCCTGTGTTTGATAAGTTACATGCTGAGCTAGGGAAAGCCATGTTGAGTATTAATGCGGTGAAAGGATTTGAATATGGAAGTGGATTTGATGGGGTTGCATTGCGGGGATCTCAGCATAATGATATCATCGAAAAGCAGGCTGATGGGTCTTTGCGAACGCTAACGAATCACTCAGGAGGAATCCAGGGAGGGATCTCAAATGGCGAGCCGATTTATTTCCGGGTTGGATTTAAGCCAGTCGCAACCATCATGCAGGATCAAGATAGCGTCAATGAGAAAGGCGAAAAAATTACGGTTTCGGGTAAGGGAAGACATGATCCATGTGTTGTGCCACGGGCCGTGCCGATTGTAGAAGCCATGGCTGCTATTGTACTATTAGATTTTTATTTGCGCAATCGTGTCATTCAAATGCCTGCTTAGCGTATGTTGAATGAAGACGCCTATTTTATGGGATTAGCACTCCGACAAGCCGAAAGGGCTTTGGAGGAGGATGAAATACCGGTGGGGGCGATAGTTGTTTGTCAGGGCAAAATTGTAGCGAAGGCCTATAATCAAACGGAGATATTGACTGACGTTACCGCACATGCCGAAATGCTTGCGATCACTTCAGCAGCGCAAACGATTGGGGGAAAATATCTGAAAGATTGCACCCTATATGTGACGTTGGAACCTTGTTTAATGTGTGCTGGAGCACTTTATTGGTCGCAATTGGGCCGCTTGGTTTTTGGGGCTTATGAAGAAAAACGCGGATTTCAGGCTGTCGGAAGTAC
>CAIUGL010000017.1 GCA_903898715.1 uncultured Cytophagaceae bacterium | reverse complement strand
GTTACCGCAGGCGGAACAATATCCGGAAACTGCGTAATGGGCAATTGCTTCATGGCAATCACCCCTAAAATCACGATAAATATCGATACAACGATCGATAATACCGGTCGGGTTATGAATTGTTGGACCATGTTACAGTGCTTTATATTCCGTTAATAATTGGCGCATCGGTTTGAAGGTCGACTTGATTTTTTGACCTTGTTTCACCAACTGGATACCCTCAATTAGCACGGTGTCTTTCGCTGAAAATCCACTTTTAACCAAGTAAAAATGCGGGATGCGTAAGTCTGGGACGATACTTTTCATCTTGACAATACCACCAGCATCCTTGACAAACACGTAACTTTTCTCTTGAATTTCGAAAACAGACTTTTGCGGAATGGCCCAATAGCCGGATACCTTCTTCGGTAATTGTACCTTTCCGGATGCTCCATGGCGAAGTAGTTTATTCGGATTAGAGAAACGCGCACGGAAAGCAATATTTCCGGTGTTTTTATCAAATTCTCCTTCGATTGTTTCGACTAAGCCCTGTTGGGGATAGCTTTCACCATTCGCTAAAACGAGGCTAACCGTGGCTGATTTATTTACTCCACCTTGATCACTGAAGGCTAAGTATTCTTGTTCAGATACATTGAAATAGGCGAATACGTTTTGGTTGTCGGACAAAGTTGTCAACAACGTCCCTTCGTCTACTAAACTCCCCCTTTTAAAAGGCAAGCGGTCTACGATTCCATCAAATGGCGCACGAATATTCGAATGCTCCACTTTCAATTCCGCGGCACGCACATGGGCTAATGCCTCCTCGCGTTTCGCTTTTAAACCATCTACTTTCGCGAGTGAGATGGCTAATTGGTTTTTGGAAATGACATTTTTGTCCACTAATAAACGTGTATTCACTAAGGTCAATTCCTCCGCTTTTAATTCGGCAGATGCTTGACTCAACACCGCTTTTGCGCGCGCTAAATCAGCCACATACTCCTGGCTATTGATGGTGAACATCACTTGCCCTTTCTTCACTTGCTTGCCCTCGTCCACCAAAATTCGATCTAAATACCCTTTAACTCGAGCACGAATTTCTACATTTTGGACGGCATGAATATCGGCTACAAACTCCTGCTGGATCGTTGTATCGACGGATATAGGGGATGATACTTCTAGCGTTTGCGTTTCTACAGCGTCTTCTTTTTTAGCTGTGCAAGCACTCAGAATTAACAATCCCAATAGGAATTTTTTCATATCTACTTAGTTAGGCCTTCCTCCATGTTGCTTATAGGAAGGCGGTTGGTTTTTCTTTTTTACCGTATCCACCCATTCCACATTGGATGATTTAGGCTGGTATTTGGGCGTTTGTGTTGAAGGCTTAATTTCTTTTTCTTCAACAGGTCGTTGCAAATTAATTTTTTCAGTCAAAGTCCGGTTTATCTGATTTTTATAGTTTTTTCCTTGGCCGAAGCCAACAAAAACAGTGCAGATAAACATAGACGCTAGGGCGTATGTTTTCATGACAGTAAAGTTCTACGCGTTTAACCGCATAGATGCAAGAAGATTTTATGATTTTGTTTCAAAAAGCATGGGGAACTACACCATGCGGGGAGGGGGACTCACTTGCTCGAGGAGCACATTTAATTCAGACTCATTTCGCTCCGGGAAAGAAGTCTTTTGCGGGTTAGGTATTTGTACGTTTAAATCTAAATTATCTAGTGCGCCATGATTCCACCAATCTTCCGGTGTTCCTTCTTCTTCTTTTGCATCTTCCCATTCCACATCAGTAAACATGGATATCTCAGCTGTCTCCTTCAATAAATCAAAGGCATATGAAATTCCATCTTTGGTCAAAAGACAGGTAACCAACATGAAATAAAGCAAAATGCGACGCAACATATTAATCTTTTATTTCCTCATAAGGTACATAATCACCGCCTACTTGATCCGACTTGGACTTTGATTTCGGTGGAACATAATCCACATCTATCGTTCCCTCTTTCCGAGCTTTTGAAGCAGTTTGCTTCGCTCGAATATCTTGCTCAGACATCTTCTTATGCACCTGCGTGATGACAAATGCCTTCATCAAAAATCGAAGTAAAGGTATCACGACGTATATGAAAACTAAAATAAGGGCAATAAGTTTTAACATATTAGCGGCTTAGGTATAAATTTCTCTCCCCATATACCTTGCGGAAGAAATCATCTTTTAAATCATCTATAAAATAAATCGCCTCACCGGTCGATTTCATCTCCGGACCTAACTCCATATTTACGTTTGGAAATTTACTGAACGAAAATACCGGAATTTTAATCGCGTACCCTTTTTTGACAGGTTTGAAATTAAAATCTTTCACCTTTTTGTCCCCTAACATGACCTTGGTTGCGTAGTTTACATAAGGCTCTTGGTAAGCTTTACAGATAAATGGTACGGTACGCGAGGCACGTGGGTTCGCTTCGATGATATACACCACTTCGTCTTTTACCGCGAATTGGATGTTCAATAGACCTTTGGTCTTCAAAGCAACGGCAATTTTGCGCGTATGATCCTCGATTTGCTTGATGACATTGTCGGACAAATCAAATGGTGGCAAGACCGAGTGCGAATCTCCGGAGTGAATCCCCGCCGGCTCAATATGCTCCATCAAACCGATGATGTACACATCTTCCCCATCACAAATCGCATCTGCCTCCGCCTCAATCGCATTCTCTAAGAAGTGATCTAATAAAATTTTATTTCCTGGAATATCACGCAAGATATCCACCACGTGTTGCTCCAATTCTTGCTCGTTGATGACAATCTTCATCGACTGACCTCCCAACACATACGAGGGGCGAACCAACAATGGATACCCTAAATCGCGTCCTAACGCCACGGCGTTATCCGCATCTTCACATACACCAAATTTAGGGTAAGGGATTCCTAAGTCTTTCAACAAACTAGAGAACGCACCACGATCTTCGGCTAAATCCAAGGCTTCAAACGAAGTACCCAAGATTTTAATACCGTATTTCGATAATTTCTCAGCTAATTTCAAAGCTGTTTGACCACCTAACTGCACGATAACGCCTTCTGGTTTCTCATGCTGAATGATGTCATACACATGCTCCCAGAAAACAGGCTCGAAGTATAATTTGTCCGCAATATCAAAGTCGGTGGACACCGTCTCTGGATTTGAGTTGATCATAATCGTCTCATAACCAGCCTCTTTGGCAGCTAAAACCCCATGGACACAC
>CAIUGL010000016.1 GCA_903898715.1 uncultured Cytophagaceae bacterium | reverse complement strand
CGAATGTGGCGTTCATCCGGACGCGGATGCACCGTAATGCCCTCCGCTCCAAAGCGCTCACAATCCAAGGCCACCTGAATGACATCTGGATTATTGCCTCCCCGCGAATTTCGCAGCGTCGCAATCTTGTTAATATTTACACTTAGTCTCGTCATAGCAAAAAAAAGGCCGGTGTCACCGGCCCTTCTGTTTAAATCAAGTTGTGTGCCGCTAAATATTCCGCAATCTGTACGGCATTTGTTGCCGCACCCTTACGCAGATTATCTGCCACAATCCATACGTTCAACGTATTTTTCTGCGACTCATCCCGGCGGATACGTCCCACAAATACCTCATCTTTTCCATGTGCGGTAATCGGCATCGGATAAATAAAATTCTTTGGATCATCTTGAACGATAATGCCTTCCTCTTTTTCCAAAATCGCACGCACCTCCGCTAAATCAAAATCATTTTCAAATTCAATGTTCACCGCCTCCGAGTGTCCCCCGATCGTCGGGATACGCACCGTTGTCGCCGTCACCTGAATCGACTCATCCATCATGATTTTTTTCGTTTCCAAAATCATCTTCATCTCCTCCTTCGTATAGCCATTCTCCAAAAACACATCGATATGTGGCAACACGTTCAAGTCAATTTTATGGGGATATACTTTCGCACCATCTTTACCCGCACGCTCATCGAACAACTGGTCAACCGCCGCTTTTCCAGTTCCAGTCACCGACTGATACGTAGAAACAACCACACGCTTGATTTTATATTTTTTGTGCAATGGATTTAAGACCACCACCATTTGAATTGTCGAACAATTCGGATTCGCGATGATCTTATCTTCAGAAGTTAAGGTATTCGCGTTGATTTCTGGAACCACTAATTTCTTCGTTGGGTCCATGCGCCATGCCGATGAATTATCCACGACCGTAATGCCTGCTGCAGCAAATTTAGGTGCCATTTCCAAGGAAGAGCT
The DNA here is from genome assembly GCA_903898715.1 of uncultured Cytophagaceae bacterium. GTDB lineage: Bacteria > Bacteroidota > Bacteroidia > Cytophagales > Spirosomataceae > Aquirufa > Aquirufa avitistagni. The sequence continues at coordinate 571 of CAIUGL010000016.1, read as the reverse complement.
CCCCCCAGCAGAGAAGATCGCCACATTTGGCTTCATGGCAATCGCTGTTTCATAGCCTACGACCGCAAACTCTTTTCCCTTAAAGGAAATCTTTTTACCAATTGAGCGCTCAGACGCAACGGGAATGATTTCAGAGACAGGGAAATTACGCTCTGCTAATACTTTTAAGATTTCGCCGCCAACCAATCCTGTGGCGCCTACAACAGCAACTTTCATGTTTATTATTAATTAAAAATTATACTTCCACTGCAATGCCAAATTCGACCCGGAGATCTGCGTGTTTGGCGTAAATTGTAAACTCAATTGTGGGCTAGTTTGGGCCAACTGGTTATATCGAGATAAAGCCCGATTTAAATGACGCATACTTACTGTGCCCAAATAAAAATTGACCAAAGCCGCCGCTCCAATCGTTGACAAATTAAATCCGTCAGATACTTTTCCAGGTTTAAGGAACGAATACACCGACAAGCCAAGTCCCACACTTGAAATCCAAGTCATCACTTTGCGCTGTGATTTATACCGGTAAAACGCCAAACTCACCTCTGGATCTTTCGATTCCAGTAAGGGAATT
>CAIUGL010000015.1 GCA_903898715.1 uncultured Cytophagaceae bacterium | reverse complement strand
CCCGCTTTTTTCACGGTCCATGTGTAGGTCAACTTATCGCCATCGGCATCTTTTGTTCCTTCCGAAGAAAGTGTCGTCGCAAATGGAGCGGAACCTGCTTTTTTAGCTGCAGTTGCCATAACCTCCGGTTTACGATTTCCTCCTTGGTATTCTATCTTCACCAAACGCGCATTTTCATTTCCTCTAAACCATGCAGATCCGTATTCCAATACATATAAATCTCCTTCTGGGCTGAAATCCATATCGATCGCAGAACCGAAGGTTGTGTTTGGCATAACGCGTTCCATTGATTTATAATTACCATTTTCATCCATCGTTACGGCCATAATCCAGCCACGCATGAATTCAACGATCAACCATTTGCCTTCGTAGTACGAAGGAAAAGCACGCTTGGCATTGGGAAAATCTGCCCGGTGATATACTGGACCACCCGTTGCTGAACGTCCCGATGAACCCACTAATGGGAATTCTTCTGAAATACCATACGGATACCAAATCATCGCCTTCGTTGCTGGCGGCAATTCACGTAAACCCGTGTTATTCGGGGATTCATTCACAGGTGCAGCTGGATTGAATTTTGGTCCAATTGCCATCGTCTCAAAATTCACATCGGCATAGGCTTGGTTATTTCCAATGAAATAAGGCCAACCGAAATATCCGGGACCTTTTGCTTGGTTAAATTCATCATAGCCGCGTGGACCTTTTTCCGAGTCTACCGAAGCATCTGGACCCACTTCACCCCAATACAAAAATCCAGTTTTTGAATCTAAACTTGGTCTCCATGGATTACGGTGACCCATCGTGTAGATTTCAGGACGTGTCTTTGGCGTTCCTGCTGCAAATAAGTTTCCTTTTGGAATCGTATATGAACCATCTTTCTCTGGATGGATACGTAAGATTTTTCCACGCAAATCATTCGTGTTCGAAGCACCCCGTTGGTCATCCCAATAGGCCTGACCCGGACGTTCGTCGATCGGCGCATAGCCGTCTGAGTTGCTGTTACTGGTGTTGTTACCAACAGTCAAGAATAAATTTCCTGCTTTGTCGAACACCATACCTCCACCGGTGTGGCAGCATTCCTCGCGTTGTGTAGGAACTTCAAGAACGATTTTTTGTTGGTCTATCAACAATTGCTCTTCCTTCAACTCCATACGTGCCAACACGTGTTTGGCCTCTTTCGGGTGTGCATAATAGATATACAACCAGTGATTTTCTTTGAAATTAGGATCAACGATTACACCCATCACACCTTCTTCGGCTTCGCGTACTTGGCCAGCGCGGTTGGTGTATTTCGTATTCGTCACGATCTTCCCGATTGACTTCGTGATTCCGGTCGCGGGATCGTATTGTTTGACTTCACCTTTACGCTCCACGAACACGATGCGTCCGTCGGGCAAAAATGTAAATTCCATCGGCTCGTCAAGTTTGTCTACGAGTACCGACTTAACAAAACGATTTTCATCGGGAGCTTGCGCAAGAGCTGCGAGCGAGGTACATGCTAGCGAAATGGCTAGTAAAAATTGCTTCATGGTAAGTCTAGATTTATTATTTTACAAAAATGATACAATAATCGGTAACTAAAAATCGGCTTGTGGGATTTGATACGAAAAACAAACATGTGTCGACAAAATTATTTTACTTTGGAAAAAATATCGACCTATGAAAATGATTGCTTTCGTGCTTTTGGCATTTCCCATTTTTGCACAAACAAATAAAGATGTTTCGGATATCAAGTCTGTCCTGAGTACGCAGGAGAAACTGTGGAATGAGGGTAAAATCGAAGAGTTTATGGAATATTATGCCAAAAGCGAGGACTTAAAGTTCATCGGCAAAGCTGGAGTGACCAAAGGCTGGGCGGCTACATTGAAGCGTTACCAGACTAGTTATCCGAATCGGGAAACGATGGGCACGCTGTCTTTTGACATACAGGAAATTGATGTCACGGCTGGCCAAACCGCCTGGGTACTGGGTCGGTGGAATCTGAAAAGACCTAGCCTTGGTGATATAGGTGGCTATTTTACCCTGTTGATCAAGAAAATTGACGGCCGCTGGTTGGTGGTTCGAGACCACACCAGCTAGACCCGCGAAAAGACGTAAAACATTTCACTCGCAATCTGACGCGAACGTTCATCGTATTGTGCAGCTTCCTGATCGGTATCATCAAAGGCTTTCGGATCTTCATACCGCACGGGGATTCGCACTTCCGCGCCGGGAATAAACGGGCAATTTTCGTCGGCATGAGAACAAGTCATTACCGTTGCGAAACTCGTATGCGGATTAATGACATCGTCATACAATTTCGAAAACACGTTGATGGGACGCGAATCTTGCGTATGCAAGACGAAGTAGATTGGATTCGAATGTCCGTGTTTCGAGACAATGAATCCCATGCGCTCCAGCGAGGCAATCGTTCGTTCGTTGCAGGCGGTCACTTCCACGCCCCCTGAATAACATTGAGCGGCTAATTGAAAATAATCCGCCGCTGTTTGTGCCCAAATCTGAGAAAATTGCGACCGACGCGAATTGTGCGTGCAGATAAAATTCAGACGGATGGGCTGCTCTTTTTCACGCTTGGATTTGATGTATTCGATCAAAGGCTGGAGGACGGCTTTGCGTTCATCCGTGATTTCCAAGGCTAAAATGGATTCGAGGTTTTCGTTTAGGGTATTGTTCATACGAAAAAAGGGACTGCTGGCTTGAGCTTTGGCACACCTGGTAGGTGTGCCAAAGCTAAGGTATTTATGAATAAAAAAACTGATAATTTATTAACAACATCCGGATCCGGGAGCGCAGGTATTTGCCGACTGCACCTCCGCAATTTTAAGTTTAGGTTTTTCAGCGACCGGCGGCATGCAACACGCAGACGCGTCTTGGTTTTCATAATGCGGATCGTTGAATTCTGCATCTTCGTGGAAATAGTAAACCTCCCACTGAACTCCGTCTGGGTCCGTTGCCCAAAATTTGTCCTGTACGGCATAGCAACAAGATGTGCCGATTTCCTCTTTTGAAACGAGTCCTTTCGCGCGTGCTTGAACTAAGCGGTTGGACATTTCCTCAAAGGTTTCCACTTGAAAACCTAGGTGACCAAAATTGGACTGAACACGCTCCGGATTTTCAATAAAGGAGATGATCAGCGATGGACTATCGAGGACATATTTAGCATAACCCGGTTTTACCTTGGTGGCAGGTTGGCCAAAAAACGTCGAATAAAAATTCACTGATGCCGCCAAATTGCTGACATAAAGTGATACGTGCATACGCGGAAAGCTCATGATTAACAGCAGTTAGATTGTTGAGAAACGAAATAATTTTCAAAAAACGATCCGAACAGTTGGCTAAACTCCGCCCACTTCTCCGGATTAATGCAATAACAAACAGACACCCCTTCAATGGTGCCTTGGATAAAACCAATCTCTTTAAGCTCACGCAGGTGCTGGGAAATGGTCGCTTGGGCGAGGCCAAGCTCAGAAATTAAATCGCCATTGATGCAGGTTTTCGACTTTACTAAATACTGCAGAATGGCCACACGCGCTGGATGACCTAATACTTTCGCCATTTGGGCGATCGCATTTTGCTCATCGGTAAACAAATCGGTCTTGGTTATTCCCATGGGGTTTGATTATTACATTGCAATGTTACGATGAATATCTTGAAAAAAAAAGTCTTGCCGCACCTTTGGCACACCTGATAGGTGTGCCAAAGGTAACAGGCGGCAAAAAGCTACGGTTTAAAAACCCAAAGCCCCGCAAAAAAACTGATAAAATTAATCGCGGTAATTTAAGGCAGGCTTGCGGTCGCCCAACAATGATTTGTATTGAAACTCGGCGCCTCCGCGTTTGGTCAACCACTCTGCCCGCGCTTCTTCGATCAAGACAGGTTTCTTAAATAAGTCCATCGCGGTGGCCGCTAGGGTTTTCGCAGCAACCATCATGCCTTTTCGGCCAATCGACATACCGCCGGCAGCGACAGCTTGCCAACTGTGCGCGGAGGTACCTGGAACCCAAGTCGCAGTGCCCAAACCGACCGTTGGCACTACCCAGCTCACATCCCCCACGTCCGTGGACCCACCACCACTCGGATCTGGACGATCCATAAATACTTGATTTGTCGTCGCTAAATCGACGGCTTGCATGCCAACTGTCTGTTGCAATTGTTTCGCAAAAGCAAGTTCAGACGCATTCAAGGTATATCCACCCACGGCTTTTAGATTCGCACCCATCACATTCGCTAAGCGCTGATTTGGCAATACCTCATATACACCACCGATCAACTCCGCCTCATACCGCGTACCGGTTCCTAACGCGGCACCCTCGGCAATTTTCTCCAATCGACTCCACACATCAGCCACCACATCCCGCTGCGGCGAACGTACATAATAATACACCTCCGCAAAATCAGGCACGATATTTGGCGCTTTGCCACCATTGGTAATCACATAGTGAATCCGTGTCGAAGATGGCACATGCTCCCGCATCATATTCGCCATGTGGTCCATCGCCTCTACCCCATCCAAGGCCGAACGACCTCGTTCTGGTGACGCTGCCGCATGCGATGACAATCCATAAAAACGGAATTTCCCAGCTTTATTGGCCAATGATGACGAAGCCGAAACGGTGTTCTCATCATTCGGATGCCAGTGCAACATCACATCCGCCTGACTAAATAAACCCGCCCGCACCATATATACTTTTCCAGAACCACCCTCTTCCGCCGGGCAGCCATATAATTTAATCGTTCCTTTTTGACCCGTCTCTTTCATCCAGTCCCGCACCGCAATCGCCGCAGCAACAGACGCCGTACCAAACAAATGGTGCCCGCATGCATGTCCCGAATTACCTCCCAAACTACGTTTGGTGGGAATCGAATCCTGCGACAAACCTGGCAAGGCATCGTATTCTGCCATGATACCAATCACCGGTTTTCCCTGACCAAAAGTCGCCACGAAAGCCGTAGGAATATCCGCCACACCCGCCTCCACGGTAAATCCAGCCTGACGCAAGGTCTCTTGCAGCAACAACGAACTTTGCTTTTCCTTATAGCCTACCTCCGCATAATTCCATATTTTTTGAGCGATTTGCCCATACTGCGTTTCGCGCTCCACTAAACGTGAAAACACTTTTTTCTTGTCCAGCTCTTGGGCGTGAATCGACATGGCTAAGCAGAAAGCGGTGCATGTCAAGAGTAATTTTTGCATCATATTAGATAGGTTTAATAAATTCAAATTTAGCCGGAAGTACCCGGAATTCAAATGTGTTGGATTCCAAAACTTCTCCATCCACCTGCGCACGCAACACGCGATCACACGAAATGGTTTGTTGGCGTATCCGCGAAAATCTCAAAAAAGGCAAACCCACGTGCTTCCCCGACTGAATGATGGGCATATAAAATAAACGCTTCCAAACAGGCAGCGGCTCACAAACCAGCATATCCAATTCCCCATCTTCGATCGAAGCCATGGGAAAAAAATGAAATCCGCCACCCGCACGCGATGAATTAAAGACCATGCATAAAAAGACAGAGTCGCCAGAAATCCGATAATGCTTAAATCTGAATAAGGCAGGAATTGCGGCCAAATAATAGCCCAAGCCACCTTTGATGTAACGTATCGCCTCCATCGAGCGTAAGACTTCGCCCTCAATTCCGATCCCCACACCATTTAAAAATAACATGTCGTTCACCTGCCCCGCATCGAATCGTCCACGGACACCAGCCAGCATTGAAGCCAAATGAGCTTCACGCGAACAATCCCCAAAAAGTTTCCAGTAAAAATCATTCCCCGTCCCCCCTTTGAATAGGCCGATCGGCAAGGAACAGGTCGGATATCGATTCACAAAATAATTAAACGTTCCATCTCCCCCCATCACCCAAACTTCCTCAAATCCTTCCAGCGTGAATGGCCATTCCCTGTCAAAAACCGTGATTTGATGTGTAGGACACTGCTTCAAAACCCAGCTTACATAACTGGTTAACTCCTGTTGCTTGTGGGGATTAATTAAAAAGGCAACCTTTTTAGGCATGTATGTAGTTTTTCAAGTGCTCAATCGTTTCCAAATGATCTTGAATCGTCGCTTTGATCAAATCATTACTAGAGATAATGCCTACTAATTCCGCATTTTCAACAACAGGAAGGTAGCGAATGTTTCGTTCCGACATCAAAATCATGCAGACTTCGATAGAACTGCCCAACTCAACCCCGGGCAAATCCGTTGACATAATTTCTGCAACCGTTGTATCCGATGAATTCTTATCCAGCAAAATTACCTTACGTGCATAATCACGCTCTGTCAATATACCGCGGTATTTCCCATGGTCCATGACCACTACAGAACCCACGTTACAATCTTGCATCAATTGCAAAGCCTCGATAATCTTTGCATCCGAAGGTATGGAAATCACAGTCGCATCCTTCTTGGTTAAAATGTCTTTGACCTTTTTCATGATATAAAAATTAGAATTATATAAAATAATACAATAATAATTCAATAAACAAGCCAAAATCAATCCGCTTTATTTTAGTAAGTTTGAAACATGAACCAAAACTACCCAACCGCCATCATAACCGGCGCTTCCAAAGGAATTGGACGTGCACTCGCCCTCCTACTTGCCGGACATAATTTCCAACTCAGCCTCATCGCACGCAATCAAGGTGAACTCAAAGACCTCGCCGCGGAGATAACGGAAATTGGGCACCGACCGCTTTACTTTGCAGGTGATATTGCCGATGAAGCCTTTGTCACATTGGCCATCGAAAAGACCGCACACACCTTTCAGAAAATTGATTTCTTAATTAACAATGCGGGAGTTGGCGCTTTTGGGCCAACCGAAAGTTATACGAGCGAAAAATGGGATCAAGTTTTTGACACCAATGTGAAAGGGACTTTTTTGTGCACCCAACACGCCTTACCCCACATGAAGGAAGCCAAAAAAGGCCACCTCATCACCATCGCGTCCGATGTAGCGAAACGCGTTTTCGACGGTGGTTCCTTGTATTGTGCCTCGAAATATGCCCAACATGCCTTCACAGAAGCCGTGCGCAAAGAAGTCCGAAAAGATGGCATCAAAGTTTCTACCGTGTATTCCGGTTTAGTTGACTCCCATTTTCATGCAGACCCGCAAGGCGATCCATCCCACGCGGATTGGTTGAGCCCTGAAAATATGGCCGATAGCATCTATTACATCATGAATCAGCCCGCGCATGTCGTCATCGACGAACTGATGATTCACCCGTTATCGCAGGAATATTAGGCAACAGTCTAGTACTGTTTGCGCAAAAACATCCGATTATTTAAATTTAATCTGAAAATAAACCTATTGGAATGTCTATAATAAAACCACAACTCAGCTTTAGTCAGATCATCAACATGAACGTTGGTTTTTTCGGCATTCAATATAGTTTCGGGCTCCAGCAAAGTGCGGTTAATCCCATATATGATTTCTTAGGGGCGAGTCCAGATGAAATACCCTTATTGAATTTAGCGGGACCGGTGACTGGTTTATTGATTCAGCCATTTATCGGTGCCCTTTCCGACAGCACCTGGCATCCACGCTGGGGACGCAGAAAGCCCTATTTCTTTATCGGGGCACTTTTATGTAGTATCTGTTTACTCTTGTACCCATTCAGTTCGTCCTTGTGGATGGCCGCTAGTTTATTGTGGATTTTAGATGCAGGAAATAACACCGCGATGGAACCCTATCGTGCGTTTGTGGCTGATAAACTCAATGAAGATCAGCAGCCTACAGGCTTTCAAATGCAAAGTTTTTTCACGGGTTTTGGCCAAACCTTGGCCAATTTATCGCTCTTCATTTTCCCCTTAATATTTATCGGAAAAACCGGCTCCCTACCCACTTGGGTATATGCCTCCTTCTTTTTAGGAGCGATTTGTTCCATTGGATCGATTTGGTGGAGCATGCGGACAACATCGGAAATTGAACCCACAGCCGAAGAACTTGCACAAATACGTGCGCGCAAAGTCAGTGTGACAGAATCGGTTGTTGAAATTTTTCAAGCAATCAAGGTCATGCCAAAAGTGATGTGGCAATTAGCTTTGGTGTATTTATTTCAATGGTATGCCCTCTTTTGTTATTGGCAAAATTCCTCCAAAAGTATAGCCTTATCTGTTTGGAATGCAACACCGAAAGATAACCCGGAGCTATATGAAAAAGCGGTTTCCTGGACTGGTTTAGTCAACGGATGGTACAATATTGTGACGTTTTTATCCGCTTTGGCCTTAGCGAATTTCGCCAAAAAATACGGAGCCAAATCCGTTCACATGATCTGTTTATTACTTGCAGCTATCGGATTTCTGGCATTTCCACATATCGAAAACAAGAACCTGCTATTCTTTGCCATCTCAGGCTTTGGTGTTGGTTGGGCCAGCATGATGGGAATCCCCTATTTATTAGTTGTCAGTGACATCCCCAAAGAACGTTATGGCGTCTACATGGGCATCATCAATATGATGATTGTGATTCCGATGATCTTACAAAATATCTCGTTTGGGTATATTTTAAAGCACTTTTTAGATAACGACCCGAGAAATGCGATTACCTTTGCAGGCGTGTTATTGGCCATTGCTGCCGTAGCGACAGCTTTTATTAAACCATCCCCAACCAAACTAGCCTAATGAGTGTATTGTGTATTGGAGAAGCCTTGATCGATATGATCTGTACCGACAAAGGCTCGAGCTTATCAGACGGACAAAATTTTCTTAAAAAACCAGGTGGCGCGCCAACCAATGTAGCGGCGGCAATCGGTGCCTTAGGTGGCTCCGTGGCCTTGTCTGCCAAAGTGGGCCATGACCCATTTGGCAAACAATTAAAACAAGTGATGGCTGAATTCCATGTGAATACAAATCATGTTCATTTGGATTCCAATCATTTTACCACCTTCGCTTTTGTCTCCTTAATGCTCGACGGCGAACGCGATTTCGTGTTTAACCGAGGAGCAGATGCTGAATTAACGGTGGATGAAGTCAATCAAATTGACCTAAGCCAAACCAACATTATCCATTTCGGATCTGCCACCGCATTTCTAGATGGACCCTTAAATGCTGCCTATTATCACTTATTGGAAGCTGCCAAAAACGAAGGTAAAACAATTAGTTTCGACCCCAATTACCGGCATTTGTTGTTTGGCGACAAACAAGAAAGCTTTATCAAACAATCGTGGATATTTTTGAAACAAGCGCATTTTACCAAATTAAGTGATGAAGAAGCAATGCTCATTACCGGAAAAAAATCCCTAGAAACAGCAGCTGAAAACTTACTAAACAATATACCTGGCGTATTTACGATTACCCTAGGCAAAGAGGGAACGCTTTTGGGATTAGGTGGAAAAACCTACATCATTCCGAGCATTGCGATTAAGCCAACGGACACCACCGGTGCAGGAGATGCGTTCGTAGGTGCCGTCTTATACCAGTTGGACCGCGACAACCTAAAACCAGAATCACTCACATGGGATGACTGGAATGGTTTAATCCAGAATGCCAACAAAGCCGGTGCGCGTACCTGTGAATATATGGGCGCGATGGAGGCATTTAAACATTTGAATAACAGCATTTTTAATTAATATCCGTGTACAACCCAAGCCTTCAAAAGAAGCTCCACGAGCTAATCAAATCGCATAAAATAAAAGATGCCGCTTTCCAGGAACGCTTCACAGCGAACCTAGATGATATATTTACGCATTTTCATGCCATTTACGGTTCACACCCCTTAGCGGCAGGATTATTCGAAACCTTATTATATTCCATTTGTCAAGCGCACCTTGATCGATCGGATGCGTTAAAAAAGCGGGATGCCGACAAGGAAAAAAAAGGCACGTGGTTCTTGAGTCAAGACCTGGTAGGCATGAGTTTATACGTGGACCGCTTTGCTGGTCAAATCAATAAGCTCCCATCCAAACTTCCATACCTCGAAAAACTAGGGGTTAATTTCTTGCATTTGATGCCCTTGTTTAAAAGCCCGGAAGGTGAAAGTGATGGCGGCTATGCGGTGGAAGATTTCCGGGTGGTGGAAGAGCGCTTAGGAACGATCGATGATTTACGTGCATTTCAGGCAGAATTACAAGCAAAAGACATGTATTTGATGATTGACATCGTGCTCAATCATACCTCGCATCACCACGAATGGGCGAAGTTGGCAAAGAAAGGAATCAAAGAATACCAGGATTATTTTTACATGTACGATGATCGCCGCATCCCGGATTTGATGGATGAGACGATGCCTGAAATTTTCCCAGAAAGTTCACCGGGGAGTTTTACGTATGATGAAAAAGCCGACAAATGGGTGATGACCGTGTTTCATCACTACCAATGGGATTTGAATTACACGAATCCGCGCGTGTTTGTGGAGATGCTTGGCAACGTATTTTTCTATGCCAATTTGGGCGTGGATGTGGTGCGAATCGACGCACCGGCATTCATTTGGAAACAAATGGGGACGACGTGCCAGAATCTTCCGGAGGCGCACCAACTACTACAATTGATTAAAATGTGTGTGGAAGTGGCCACCCCGGGCATGGCGATTTTGGGCGAGGCGATTGTGGCTCCGGCGCAGATTATGGAGTATTTTGGTACGGGCAGATACGCAACGCATGAATGTGATTTCGCCTATAATGCGACGCAAATGGCCGTGCAATGGGATGCGTTAGCAACAGGAGATATTCGCATTATGCAGCATGCGCAGCATGAATTGCAGCGTAAACCATTGGGAACCACGTGGTTAACCTACACGCGCTGCCACGATGATATTGGCCTGGGATATGACGACTACATGATTGAGCATGCGGGTTTTACTCCGTATGATCACCGGATGTACATCAAAAATTATTACAGTGGGAGCTTCCCGGGTACGCCGGCGCGCGGTGCGTTATTTGCTATCAATCCGAAAACGCAGGATGCGCGTTTATCGGGATCTTTAGCTTCTTTGTGTGGGTTGGAATCAGCGATTGAGGCCAAAGACTCCGCACTCATTCAAACGTCGATCGATAAGATTTTATTAATGCAGGCGCAATCCATGTTTGTGGGTGGCTTGCCGATGTTGTTTTATGGAGATGAGATGGCGTATACCAATGACTATTCTTATTTACAAGATCCGGGAAAAAGCTATGATAATCGCTGGATGCACCGGCCGAATATCGACTGGAAACGGGCGGAACTGATAGACAAAAAAGGAACGATTGAACAACAGGTTTTTCAATCGATGCAACGATTAATTGCACTTCGTAAATCCTTGAAGGTCGTCGCTGATCTCAAAAATACCCGTTGGCTCGAAGTCCACAACAACTCCGTCATCGGATTCGAACGTTTTCTAGCGGGCGAAAAAGTGTTCTTTATATTCAATTTCAGTGCTTCACCGCAGGCGCTAACTTGGTATGTATTGAACAGCTATGGTTCACGTCCAGCTCAGGTGACTGATTTATGGTCGCAGGAAACCTTGCAGGTGGGCATGGATCATGAATACATGCATTTTGCGCCGTATCAATTTAGAATTTTGAAGTAGACGATGGTTAAACGTTTCAGGTTATTCTTGGTTTGCTGGGTGATTGTTCTCGTACCAATGGAATCAGCGCATGCCGTAATGAATTCCTTGGAATGGATTGAGCCGCAGACCTCGGTTCGCAAGCGTTTGAACTTAGAAAATTTGTTTATTGAGCAGCAATTGCCGTCAACCCTTTGGCAAAAGTTAAGTCCATTTTCCGTGGATGGGGAGGAATTGAAGACCTTGTTGTATCGATACAATAATTCCAGGTATTTTTTCCCAGACAAGCAGACCATTCGATTTACGATTCAGGGAACGGGATTTGTGTATGATTATAATACGGCAACGTCCCAATTAAAACGGATTGATCAGACGATCCATAGTGGCCATAATTTTGGGGCGTATCAATTTTACAGAAACAACATTTTGTATTCGGTAGGTGGCGAAGGGATGTGGAGTTACCATCGGCAGATCACGTATTTCGACGACAAGACGCGGGAGTGGGAAATTTTGAGACCTAAAAACCAGGGCCCGGAGGCGATGTCGAATGGCTTTCAAGGGTACTCGGACGCGGAAAATGCCTATTTTACAGGTGCTGGGGACCATAAGAACTACTTAGAGAATGAAAAGATTGAAATCCAACGCAGTTTTTATCGCTTCGATTTTATTGCCAAAAAATGGGACAATTTAGGTGAGATCAATCCTAATTTACCCATCACGGAGCATCGGATCATGTATTGGAATGGGGATCATTTCATTCTTTTGGCACGGGACCGACTTTTTATTATCAATCCGGTCAGCAATGAAGTGCATTTGTTTCGGGATAATAGCTCGTATTTTGAAGGAGGAGATAGACCGTATGTCCGGCATGACACCATTTTTTATTTCCACAATGGGGATCAGGGGCCAGTGATCTCGGTACCTGTGAACGCACTTTTGAAGAAGGCCAGTTATTTCGGAACGTTTTACGAAAAAGATTATTCGGCCTATTATTTTGGCGCCATTGCTTGTTTACTGCTCGGATTGGGCGCTTGGCTTTTTATACGTAATCGATCAACCAAGGAAATTCGATTGGAAGCTGCTGAAATAAAATTATTAAAACGCCTGCTAGAAGAACAGAATAGACCTGTTAGTACACAGGAACTGAACAAGTTATTGGATTGCGATACGAAATCGCAGGAAAGCCAGCGACGCATTCGCTTCATGATGATTAAGCAGATTAACGAGAAAATTGAGTTGCATTTGGATATTCATGATTGCATTGAGCGCATTCCATCCGAGGAGGATAAGCGCCTAACGAATTACCGACTGAAACAGGGGACAGAGAAAAAGATTAAGGATTTGGTGTAGCGATATCTCGCACTGTATCACGGCCATTTATCTCCAAAAACCCACCTAAAATTGATATCCTCAGCCGGTTGATTTGTATTCGTCTGATGCCAGGCAAAATCACCTCCCGTGCGGTGCGTATTTACATAAAACACTCGATGACCCCAAGCTAATTTCCGATCACCCGACTGGTAAATCGGCGCATCCGCCAGGTGTTCATCAAACTGACAATTGACCAAATAGAACTGAGCCTCCCGGTGATAACGGCCGAGCTTATACCCCTTATCTCCTGTAAAACGGCAGTTTTTGAGCACCGACTTCGCCCCTTCCTCACTAGAACCATCATGCCAAATCGCCGCACTCATGTTATGGCAAATGAACGTACAATTCTCAGCAAACGCATAGCCACGCGGACAGTACAAATCCACCCCACCTTCAATCTCACAATCATTGAAATAATACATCCCCGCATTCACATCCCACGGACTCATCGTATCGCCTCCACCTGACCGAAATGTACAATGCGCAAAACGTAAACGCGTCGCGCCCGGCATGGTCCGCACCGCAAACTGATGTCCATCCACACGTACCATTTTTTCCCCATCCTTCTCCCCTGACTCACGCGGTAACGCATATTTTTGAACCGACGTTTGCGTCGTTTTTCCCGACTCATTCAGACACGGAATCGTGGCGTCTTGCTTCGTAATTAACCCATAATCATTGATCACGGTCAAATGCTCAAAGCTCAAATCATGGCCTTTAATATTCAACACCCCAGCTCCATAATCATCCGGATTTGAACAGCGCCAAATATCCCGCGCCTGCGTAAACTTAATAACAACCCCAGCACGCGATTGCCCAATCATCCGCAAATCATGACGCAAGGAATCAATGTACACTTTCTCCTTATACGTGCCGTTTTTGATAAATATGGTTTGATTATTTACCCCTCGATTCACCGCCGCTTGGATCGTCCGCACATCCCCCGAACCATCTTGCGCCACGGTGATTTGCTGCATGAACTGATCGATTAGTTGGACCGTTTTATCGAACCAACGGGTAAACAACAGAAACGTATGCGGTGAATTCTCGTGGGTATACACATCTGTAAATATGCCAAATTGGCCCATCTGAGCCCGAAAATCTTCCCTTCCCGCATGCATACGTGCAACACCTGAATTGATAAATAACACCGGCGGATCTTGTTTGGACACATGATGCAAGGCTGATCCCTGATTCCAAATCGCTGGATTCTCCGCTTTCGAATAGCCAAAATAAGACGTCGCTGCCGATGTCCGCACGCGGTCATCGCCTTCCCCCGACTCCGGATGAATGAAGGCCAATATCCCATCGAGGTCAATCACCCCTTTGATTTTTCGACCCGGACCAAATACATTCTCATCCTGAACGGAACCCAGCAACGCCGCCATTTGGCCACCCGCTGAATAGCCCGCGACATAAATTTGCTTCGAATCGATATAGAGCTTGTGGGCTTGTTGGTGCAAATAAATCAACGCCGACTGCGCATCTTCCATCGCAGCTGGATACAAGGCTTCTGTCGACAAGCGATATTCCGCTAGAAACACCCGATATCCTTTTTTGGCCAAAGCCTCCGCCAGCGCGACATGTTGGGACCGATGGCCCGTTCGCCAGCCACCCCCGTGGAAAAACAACAGTGTCTTGCGGAAGCACTTATCTTTTGACTCATATACGTCCAAAACTAATTTCCGCTGGCCTATTCGCTTGTACACGAACGTGCGCGTGGCCTTAATTTCTTTGGCCGTATATTCCGCAAGTTTTAACGTGGGATCTGATTTGAGCGCGGATTGCCACGCAGAATAATTGGCAAAACTGGTATCTGGAATTCCGGTGAGTCCTTTCGTATTTTGGGCTAATAAACCCTGACAAACAAACAAAAATATGATTCCGATCTTGCGCATATTTTATAAAGACAGGGAATCGAATTTTATAATCATTCTTAGTAACTTGGGCTTTTCAAATCTGAACCTATGCAAAAATTACGCGTATTAGTGGTGGGATGTGGCAACATGGGTGCCTCCCACGCAACAGCCTATCATAACGCAGCCGCTTTCGAAATTTGTGGCCTCGTTTCTCCCGGCAAAAGCAAGGAGACATTGAATCAAAAATTAGGCGGCTCCTACCCATTATTCGACGAATATCTATCGGCCCTAGCCGAAACCAAACCCGATGCCGTTTGCATCTCCACTTACCCAGACACGCACGAAGCGTATGCGATTGCGGCCATGGAAGCTGGTTGCCATGTGTTTATCGAAAAACCCATCGCCGATAGTTTAGCGGGCGCGATTCGCGTGGCAGCTGTGGCACAAAAAACAGGCAAAAAACTCGTTATTGGCTATATTTTACGTCACCATCCTTCATGGATTAAGTTTATCGAGATTGCCAAAGAAATGGGAAAACCGCTCGTAATGCGGATGAATTTGAACCAACAATCCCACGGATACATGTGGGATGTGCACCGTAATTTGATGGCAAGTTTAAGTCCGATCGTAGATTGCGGCGTGCATTATATCGATGTCATGTGCCAAATGACACGTTCGAAACCCGTACGTGTTTCGGCGATTGGGGCGCGCATGACGGAGGATATTCCAGCAGGAAATTACAATTATGGCCAACTCCAAATTCATTTTGAAGATGGTTCTGTGGGTTGGTACGAAGCGGGCTGGGGTCCGATGATTTCCCAGACTGCTTATTTTGTCAAAGATGTTTTTGGTCCGAAAGGATCTGTTTCCATTGTCGCCCAAAATGCGAGTGGCGAAGGGAAATCTGATTCCGTAGAATCCCATACCAAAACCGAATCATTGCGTGTGCACCATGCAGATATCAATGCTGAAAATGAATTCACGCGCGCAGATGAATGGATTAATCTAACCGATGAACCCGATCACCAAGGTTTATGCGATCGCGAACAAGCTTATTTCCTACATGCCATTCAGGCAGATGTGGATTTAACAGATCACGTAGAAGACGCGGTAAACAGTTTGCGAATCGCATTCGCATGCGATGAGTCTGTTAGGACGGGGAAGATGGTGGTGTTATAATAGTCACTAGTCACTAGTCTAAAAGTTTTGAGCCTATTATAAAAACACTCTGCTTTAGGACTAGCGACTGACGACTAGCGACTTACTTCAAATACCCCCCCAACCAATTCCTAACTTCCTGATAATGAAACTTCGAATTATCTGGACTTAGGATCCAGTGATTCTCGCCGGGGAAAACAATCAATTTACTTGGGATTTGTAAGCGCTGGTGGATGCTCCAGTTTTCGAGCGT
>CAIUGL010000014.1 GCA_903898715.1 uncultured Cytophagaceae bacterium | reverse complement strand
GCGGGATGGCGGCTGATATCCTGGCCAATTAATCCTGGATTGAAAAGGAAACGGATGGATTTACTTTTTTCACTTGGCAGAAAATAGAGGCGTTCCAGGATGAAACGGATCCAGTTTCCTAGTTTGGCCCACAGGCCTTTTCGAATCAATTCAGCACCATCATCTCCCGATTTTTCCTGCACTAAATACGTCACCTGATGGCCAGCTTTTTGAAGCGCTTGTTGGAGCCGCCCCGCAGCAATTCCCGCACCCCCATTTTGGTTGTGGTAGGAGAGGAGGACGATATTGAGCGCTTTAGACATTAGGCTTTACAGATTTGGTCTAATATTTGTGCGATGCGTTCCGCGGCTTTTCCATCCCAAAGTGGTGGTATTTGGCCTTGTTTGCAGTTTCCTTGCAAGATGTTTAGGAGTGCTTGGTATGTTTTATCTGGGTCGAGGTCGGCCAATAACTGATTCGTCCCCAAGGTTACCGTAATAGGTCTTTCGGTGGAATCGCGGAATGTTAAACAAGGTATTCCGAGATATGTTGTTTCCTCTTGAATGCCACCTGAATCGGTTAGAATGGCTTGCGCATGGCTCATCAATTGAATGAATTCCAAATAGCCTAGAGGCTCGGTTAAAATTAAATTTGGGTTCGTATTCAGTTGCTCACTCAGACCATATTTCTCCATGTGAGCACGTGTGCGTGGGTGTATAGGAAAAACGACTTTGGTTTGGGTGGTACTTAGTTCGATTAATCGTAAGATGGATTTAAGTCCTTGCTCCGTGTCGACATTGGCCGGTCGGTGCATCGTCATGACGATATAGTCCGAAGTCTGAAGTCCTAAGTCGGCCAGGATCGTGCTGCTTTTCGCTTTTTCTTGGTAGCGCACAAGTGAGTCAATCATTACGTTGCCCGAAAAGAATACTTTTTCGTCGGGTACACCTTCATTTTTCAAATGGTCGATACCGCTTTGTTCCGTAACAAAGAGGTAATTGGCCACAGAATCAGTCAAAATACGATTGATTTCCTCCGGCATGTTGCGGTCACCTGAACGGAGTCCAGCTTCCACATGCGCTAATGGAATGCCCATTTTGATAGCGACGAGGGTACAAGCGAGGGTAGAGGTGACATCACCTACCACGATAACAAGGTCGGGTTTTTCTGCGAGGAGGATGGGTTCGAAGGCCAACATGATTTTGGCGGTTACTTCAGAGTGAGTACCTCCTCCAATGCCTAGAAAGAAATCGGGTTTCGGTAATTCAAGTTGCGTGAAGAAAACATCACTCATTTTGGCGTCAAAGTGCTGCCCGGTATGTACAATTTTAGAAGTCCAGTTGGGAAGATTTTGAATCGCGCGATGCAGCGGTGCGACTTTCATGAAATTTGGCCGTGCGCCGACTACCTGAATTACTTTCATTTAGAAATCTTTGTAGGAAAAATAGAAGTTACAAAGATAAGGAAATGAGTTGAGAATTAAGAGTGAAGCAGGGTAATGTAGGCTTACTATCAAAGAACGCGTCTCTGTATGTTTTGTACCCCTAGGCTTCAGCCTACGGAATCGACGCATTCGCGTCTCAAACTTTGGCAAACCTGGAAGGATTGCCAAAGGGATACGGACTGACGACTATTGACTGACTACTGACGACTGTTGATTGCAAACCTAAACGCCTCCATATAATTCCCCAGCACCGTATGAATATTGATTTCCTTCTCAATGATTTCTTGGGAACGCTTACCCATCACAGCGATTTGCGCCGGGTCTGCAAAAAGCTTTTCAATGACCGATGTTAAACTTGCCACAGATCCTGACTCGAAAAAGTGGCCATTAAATCCTTCACGAACTAAACGCTTTTCCGTCCCATCAGCCACGGAGCAAACCACGGGTTTCGAGAAACACATGGCCTCGTTGATGGATAAACCACCCATGCCTGCCAAAACATAGATGCCTGATTCGCACGTAATTTTGCCTAATTCGGTAGGGTCATAAATACCTCCATGAAATTGGATGAAATCGTTTACTGCTGCTTGCGCTTTTAACGCTTCCAATTCAGGTCCATCGCCCACAATACTAAGTTCGGTCTGGGGATATTTCGCATGTAATGCTACGGCCGCTTCAATCAATACATCCACTTGCTTCCATTTCACTAAACGTCCGATGTGCAACAATCGAAAGGGATTAGCTTGGACATCTTTTAGCTGGTTGGCAGTGGCCAATAAAGCATCCGTATCCGGTGAATTGGCAGTGACAAAAACCTTCTCCGCCGGGACGCCATAGGATGCATGCATGGCTACCGCCTCATCCAAATAATTAATATGCGCATCCACTAGATTGCTAAATAAGCGACGTGTCTCCCGAACAATCATGAACTTGACACGCGCTAAAATCGATGTGTTTTTCTGATGCGCCTGATTATTCTCCGTCACACCTCCACCTTGTAAATAGTACGAAATTGCCTCGTTATAATGAGGTACTTGAAATGGGATTTCCTTGGAAATGAGTGCCACGTTATTGCGGCGTAAGAAATTATACCAACTCGGATAAAAGACAAATGAAGCTTGATAAGGCCAATTGACCATCAATACATCTGGCTTCTCCTGTAAAATCAATTCCTTCAGTCCCCGGAAAAACTTCTTTCCATAATAGGTCGTATATTCTTCTTGATAAAAAACCTTGAACTCAATGCCATCTTTACTCTCAAAAACACCAGCCCCCAAAGTCGCACCCTTACTTGCGGGCACCACCACACACACCTCCACACCCATCTCGCGCTGAAGTTTGTTTAAGACCAAATTGTAATAATGCGGTAAACCTCCCGCTAATGACATCAACTTCATTTGCTCAATTTACTTTTAATCAAGGCCGATAAATCGGGTGATAAATCCAGTGCCCATCCAGCCAAGAAAAATAACAATCCCACTGCTGTCGATCGCACGCCTAAATTTAGGACCCAAGCAACCCAATCTCCCTCACCTAAAACGGGAATGAACGACACAACATACCAAACCCCAAGACTCAATAGCACGATCCAGGCTGTTTTCCACTCAAAAGGTTGCAAGCCCATTTTGGCCCACAAGAAAAAATACTTGATGGCATTATATCCCGCTAGCGCAATTAAAGAGGCAAGTGCTGCCCCATTATACGAATACAAGGGGATGAAAATTAAGTTGCCCACTACAATACCCACCGCTAAAATCATATAGAATAATAGGTCATATCGGTAGTATTTGGAGTTAATCAAGATCTCTGAATTTAAGCCCGTACCCATATCGATAATCTTCGAAATGCCCACCATCAAAACCACCCAGCGCCCTGCTTCATACACCTCATGCCGCGGGATGATTTGGTAGATGAAATCCAAATTGCACCAAATAAGCAAAAACAAAAAGCAGCCCACTAAGAGTAAATTGAGCGATGATTTTTTGTAAATATCTTCAATCTGACTGGTGTCATTTCGCTTCCAGGCTTGCGCCAATAAAGGCGTACTGATCGCCGCGATGACGTTACGTGGAATCGCAATCATCAATCCCATCCGGGAATTAATATCGAAAATGGCCGTTGTCCCCAATCCACCCGTATACGCCGGAAGCATGATTTTTTCCACATGCTGAATCAACGTGAAACTTGCTCCCGCTAAAATCACCCAACCGCCATAAGCCACCATTTCCTTGAAGATCGGTTGGCGTACAAATGAAAAATCCAAGCGCGTGTAAAATCGTTTTAATTGCTTGATGTAAAGTAAAAGCGCGATGACCGCGACGAGGTAGGAGGCGGTAATGCCTTGCACCAACTGGTCAAATGACAAATAACCTAATCCAAATCCTAAGATCAAACAGGCATTCGCCACCCGCAAATACAACTCCCGAATGATTGCCGGAACGACAATGCGCAGGTGGACGCGGGCGTAGGACTCGAGCACCGACATATATAAAAAGCTTCCTGTCAGTGGAATGATGTAATAAAAATATTGGGGCAATAGGGGGGAGTTGGTTGCGTAAATGGCATTAAATGTGCCACGCAAGGCGATGTAGCCTAAGGTAAAAAGTCCCCAACCCACTAAAGGAGAGATCAATAAAAACGAGAAAAATCCACGATGCTCATTCGATGGATCATCAAAATGAGGAAAGAATCGAACGGCTATGTGTGGAATACCCAGCTGCGTAAAGGAGGCGAAAATGAGTGGGATGCTGACTAAGGCGCCCGCGATTAAACCTACTTCCGATTGACTTAAAAACTGATTATAAAGAAAGATTACATTGAACGTCCCGATCGCGGTACCCAAGTAGGTGACGATGGAGGCTTTAAGACTTTGCCGAATGACGATTCCCATGCATGATTTGAATAAGCTACAAAACTACAAATTTTACGACACTTTTGATTTTTTGGCTGAGCTTCACCACGTCGTAGTTCATTTCGATGTGTTTTCGAGCCGACACCCCCATGCGCAAACGGTCTGCTTCGTTTTGGATTAGAAACAGGCAAGCTTCCGCCATTCCCTGAACATCATGCTCATCGGTTAGTAATCCCGTCTCACTTTCAATGACAGCATCTGGTATACCAGCATGTCGGGTCGAAACCGTTGGCAAGCCGCAAGCCGCCGCTTCTAAAATCGCCACCGGTGTTCCCTCCGAATCCCCAGCTTTTGTAATAATGGAATGTTGGACAAACACTTCTGCCGCTTGTAAATAGGGCAAATATTCAGCCTGTGACATGGCTCCCAAAAATTCAACCTGTTCCGATAATCCCTTTTCGCGCACAAATGCCTTCGCCTCTTCCCACATGGGTCCATCGCCAATCATCTGTAGACGTGCCTGAGGAAATTCCTTTATCACCATTTCGAACGCCCGAAGCGTATGAATGGGTCCTTTTTTCTCGGCAAATCGCGCCACAGAAATGAAGGTGAATCGTTCTGATTTTTGACCTCCTGGTTTAAATGTGGACACATCTACCCCACATGGAATAACATGTAAATTAGCCAAAGGTCCTGCGATTGCTACTAAATTTGCGCGCATGGAAGCCGCAACAACAATCACCGCTTGGGCTTTCGGTAGCATCGCTGCATAGTGGGCCCGGTAGGTATCCAATGTCTTTTTTTCATTGGCATCAAAACCTAAAAATACAATCGAGTAGGGTATTCCTAACGCAAGGCAAGCCTCGTAAATATTACTTCCCAGCGGTCCGTAATTGGCCAAGAAGGCATCGATTTGATTCGCGCGTAAAAATCTTTTCAGGTAATACTGATAGATTTGCCGATAAAGCCCGGGTACTAGATTTCTTAAACTGCCCCGGACAGCCAGATGTGAAAGCGGAAATGGATAAATGGATTTGCCGCTATAGGTTTGGTTGGGTAGCCAGCCTTCATACAGAACTTCCACCGGTTGCAATTGCTTGATTTGCTCGTCGATAAATGTCTCGGAATAGGAGTGAAAATTCGATCGGGCAATAAGCAAATTCATATAGCTGGGGGTATTTTCTACGAAATTACCCTATTTTTGCTTTACATACTGTGGTCATGGATAAAATTCTACTTGTAGGCGGTGCTGGTTTCTTAGGGTATAATTTGCTTGATTTTGTTCAAAAACAAGCAGCTAACGCGCCTGAGATCGTTGTCCTTTCCCAAGAAATTCCTGAATCTTCGATTCAATTTCCCGATGTGATTTTTGTTGCTGGCGATTATGCAGATGCTAATTTGCTTCAGCATTTATTCGAAAAACATTCCTTTACACATGTCTTTCATTTTGCGAGTTCGATTATTCCTGCTTTGTCTACGCAGAATATTCAGGCAGATGTGGAGACAAATTTGTTGCCTACCATCGGTTTGATGGAAGTGATGAAGGCCTTTGGATGTACGCAAATCGTTTACCTTTCTTCGGGTGGTGCGGTCTATGGAAATGAGGAACCGAGTCATAAAAAAGAAAATCAAGCGTGCCAGCCGATCAGTTCCTATGGCATTATCAAACTGGCCGTCGAGCATTACATCCGTTTGTATGCCCATTTATATCAAATCGATTATTTGATTTTGCGGTTATCCAATCCTTTTGGGTTGCATCATCGTTCTGACACACAAGGTGTTATTAATATTGCGATTCGAAAAGCATTAAAGGGCGAGACCTTTGTGGTCTGGGGAGATGGGAGTCAGGCGAAAGATTATTTGTTTGCGGAGGATATTGCGCAGGCCTTGATGCAACTGATGGCCTCTGATGTTAAAAATCAAACCATTAATATTGGTTCAGGTCAAACACTTACCTTAGTTCAAATCATCGATTTGGTGAAACAACGCATGCCGCATTTTCAGGTAGAATTTGTGGAGGCGATGCCAACGGATGTCCAACAAGTAAGTTTGGATATAAGCAAGCTGAAATCAATGATTCCATTCGCGCTCAGTCCTTTGGCTGAAGCGTTCGAAAAAACCTTTGACTACGAACAAGCTAGACTTTCTTCGCTACGAGAATAAAGGTACACGCATCTTCATTGCGGGATTTTGATCCGATAATCTTATCAAAAAAGATAATCAGCGGTTGCATGATGATGGATAAAATGGGCCGAGCAAATTTAGGTAGCTTGAACAGAATGCCATCCTGAAACAACTGAAGGCCCATCGAAGAGCGTCCTAAAATACCTTCGAAATAAACCACTTCAAATCCAGCTTCTTGTACGATTTTTTTCAGGCCTGTCGACGTCCAGCGCCAAAAATCCGTTGGGTCCGGATGAAACATCCAATAGCCATGGGTCGACAAAATCAAGTTGCCATCGTTCGCTAAAATCCGATGCGCCTCTTTTAAATAGGCTTTTGGGTCTTCTACGTGTTCGAGTACCTGGGTAGATAATACAAATCCTACGGTGGCATCGGGCATATCAATCACGCCTTTGGGATCTACAGTTACATCCGCTTTTGTGTTATACGCCAAATCTAATCCGATATACTGCTCCACAAATGGGGCAAATAAGGGTTCGTAGGGTTTATTTCCGCAACCGTAGTCGGCAATCAACTGATGTGGCGAATGCCTCACATATAAACTTATAACCCGTTCGAGTTGCTTACGGAGCTGGTGCAAGTAATAATACCGGGCGGACATGCGTCCCCAGATCTTCGGATAAAGGCGTTCGATGCCTGCTTCTCTACTTTCCATATGCGTTGACAAGTCTTTTTTGTTCTTCGATCGAATTTTTATATTCGACAAATTCAGCTGCTTTTCTCGCCCAATTCAAAGCTTTGGCCCGATTGCCTTTTCGGTTTTCGATGCGCGCAATTCCCATGAGCGCTAAGCCGTGGATGTCTTTGGTAAATCGTTCTTCCCAAGGATGCTGCATGGCTTTACCATAATGAGCTTCCGCCACGTTATATCTTTTCTTTTCAAATTCCTCACGCATGCCTCGAAACACGTGCGCCGCCCCCATCATATAGGCGGATTTTGATTTTTCCAGTTTTTGGATGAATTCCTCCGCAGCTTCATATTGACCAGCAAGTGTCAACAACTCGGCTCTCTGCATGTTGAACAAATGGTTTTCTGGGTATTTTGTAACTAATATTTCGGAATAAGGTAGTCCTTTACTCGGCGTGCCTTCATATTTATTATACACATACGCCAAATAAAAAGTAGACTCATTCTTGACAAACGTTGATTTGCGAATGGCTGCTTCCAGTTGTGACAATCCCAAACGCTTATTGCCATCTTCAAAAAAGACCATGAACGGGCGAATGACGGAATGTAGTTCGGGGTAAACGATGCGGTAGTAATTATAGATACCCGCGGAATACAAAAATTCCGGTTGGCGCTCCGTATTTCGTAACCCAATTTTCAAATGGGCATACGCCTTCCGCGTGTAGTTGACCGCCTTCACATAATTTTGATAATCATTCTCATACGCAGCTAAAAATCCAAGGGATGAGATGCAGAAAAATACGGCTTCTTGGTCATTGGGATTGCGTTCGTAGGCTTCGGATGCCAAAGCGTAAGTCAGTTCCAAAAAAGCTAAATAGGCTCTACTTTGAGCAGGATGGTCTTTTAACGGGAAATATTGTTTTTCAAGCTGCATGGCTGATAGTAAATAGCCGGATGGGTTTTTGGGGTATTTGGCTTTCACTGCATTGAAATCATCCATCGATTCCTTAAAGTCGTAGGCATACAAGTGGTCCAATCCTTGAGAAATAAGTGCCTTGGCCTGAGCATCTTGAAGGAGCTGACTGAAGCTGGGAAGGGAGGTTAAAAGAAAAATGC
Source organism: uncultured Cytophagaceae bacterium (assembly GCA_903898715.1). Lineage (GTDB taxonomy): Bacteria > Bacteroidota > Bacteroidia > Cytophagales > Spirosomataceae > Aquirufa > Aquirufa avitistagni. The sequence goes on along the minus strand of CAIUGL010000014.1, from coordinate 19,608 downwards.
CAACGAGCAGTTTGCGCATAGTTAAAAATTGAATTGTAAAAATAGGGAAGCTCTGTGGTTTTTGGGCCTAATTTTTTACTTTTGTTTCTATTTCTTTTTATTCATACCCCATGATTTCATACGAACAATTTACGCTTGCTAATGGTCTTCAGGTGATCGTTCACGAGGATCCGACCACCACGCTGGCGGTGATGGATGTTATTTATGATGTGGGGTCTCGTGATGAGGAAGCACATCGTACCGGCTTCGCACATTTGTTCGAGCATTTAATGTTTGGGGGATCAGAAAATATTCCCAATTACGATACGCCATTGCAGCGGGTGGGCGGTGAAAACAATGCATTTACGACCCCAGACCTGACTAATTATTATATTTCAGTCCCAAGCCAAAATTTAGAAACGGCTTTTTGGTTAGAGTCCGATCGCATGAAACAATTGGCCTTTAATCCGGAGTCATTAGAAGTTCAGCGCAAAGTGGTGATTGAAGAATTTAAGCAACGGTACTTAAATCAACCCTACGGCGACTTATGGTTGAAGTTTCGTCCATTGATTTATACTGTACACCCGTACCGTTGGGCTACCATCGGGGCAGATATTAAACATATTGAAGAAGCGACCTTGGATGATGTCAAGGCCTTTTTTGCCCGCTATTATGTGCCTGCGAATGCGATACTAGTGGTCGCAGGAAAGGTGACTGTCGACGAAGTAAAGGTGCTTGCCAAAAAGTGGTTTGAGCCGATTCCGGGTGGTGAAAAGCCGGAGCGCTTTCGCATCCAAGAACCGGAGCAAAAAGAAGATCGCCGGATGGAGATTTCGGCGGATGTTCCAGCCGATCGAATTTATCGAGCATATCCGGTTCCGGGTCGCTATCAAGCTGGTTTTCACGCGGTTGATTTGATGAGTGATTTGCTCGGGAGAAACGAATCTTCGTTTCTATATGTGCATCTGGTTCAAGATGCGCGTTTTTTTGATTCATTGAGTGCGCATCAAACAGGTTCATTGGATCCGGGATTATTGGTGATACAAGGGCAGGTGGCTGAAGGAATTACACTGGCGGAGGCAGAGAAGGCATTGGATGAAGCTATCGCAAATTTTGTTCAAGCGGGAATTCAGGAGACTGATTTGCAGCGTGTCAAAAATCAAGCGGAGGCATCTTTAGTTTTTGGTGAGGTAGAAGTGTTGAACCGGGCGATGAATTTGGCCATGGCGGCGAATGCTGGAAATGTTGATTTTGTCAATACCGAGGCGTCACATATTGCTGCGGTTCCGCTGAAAGATTTACAATATTGGGCTGAGCATTTATTTGTTCGCGGCAAAAAGAATACATTGCTTTATCGTAAACAACAGGTAGCATGAAAATCAGGGTAGGACAAGGGTATGATGTTCACAAATGGGTGGAAGGTCGTCCATTTATATTAGGTGGTGTGGAGATTCCGAGCGATTTTGGTCCGCTGGGACATTCGGATGCAGATTTAGTTTGTCATGCGTTGTGTGACGCACTTTTGGGTGCTGCGAATATGCGCAATATTGGGTATCATTTTTCAGATACCGATCCGATGTGGAAGGGAGTGGCGTCAACATTATTGTTGAAAAAGGTGATGGAGATGATTCGAGATAAAGGCTGGGAAGTGGGGAATGTGGATGTAACCGTGGTGTTAGATCGCCCGAAGTTAAATCCGCATATTCCATCGATTAAAGAAAACTTAGCTATCGTCATGGACATTGACATAGACCAAATTTCGGTGAAGGCAACAACTTCGGAAGGATTGGGATTTGTGGGTAGAGCTGAGGGTATTTCCGCGATGGCAGTCGCATTAATTCAATCCAAGTGATATGATCATTGATTTAGAAGCGGAACGTCTGGAGATTTTAAAACGCTATCGCAAGCTTTTGCGTACGGCCAAACCGTATCTAAAAGACGATGATGCCAAAGAAATCAAGAAAGCCTTTTTATTGTCGGCAGATGCCCACAAGGAAATGCGTCGTAAATCGGGCGAGCCTTATATCTATCACCCATTAGCTGTAGCACAAATTTGTGTGGAGGAAATTGGCCTAGGGACTACGTCAATTATTGCGGCATTAATGCATGATGTAGTTGAGGACACGAATACAACGTTGGTGGAAATTGAAAAACTTTTCAATCCCAAGATTGCCCAGATTATCGATGGCTTGACCAAGATTTCCGGGACATTTGAATATGGATCTTCGCAGCAGGCGGAGAATTTCCGTAAGATGTTGCTGACGCTTTCAGATGACATTCGCGTGATTTTGATTAAGCTGGCTGATCGTTTGCATAACATGCGTACGCTGGAAAGTATGGCGAAGGAGAAGCAATTAAAAATTGCATCGGAAACCATTTACTTGTACGCGCCTCTAGCGCACCGATTGGGATTAAATGCCATCAAGACGGAGTTAGAGGATTTGGGCTTGAAGTATACGGAGACGGAAGCGTATAAGGAGATTGCGCTTAAGTTGATGGAGAACAAGCAGAACCGCGAAAGTTTTGTTGAACAGTTCATTCGCCCCATCAAAAAGTCGTTGGAAGAGCGGGGAATAAAATACACCATTAAGGGGCGTCCCAAATCGATTTATTCGATTTACAATAAGATAAAAAAATCAGACACACCATTTGAGAAGATTTACGATTTGTTCGCGATTCGTGTCGTCTTAGATGTGCCGCTGGAGCGTGAGAAGGGGGAATGTTGGGAAGTCTACAGTATTGTCACGGATCATTATCGCCCGAATCCAAGCCGTTTGAAAGACTGGGTGTCAACCCCTAAATCGAACGGATATGAATCTTTGCATACCACGGTCATGAGTATGCCTTTTGGTAATGATAAGGAAGGGCGCTGGGTGGAAGTGCAGATTCGTTCGAAGCGCATGGATGAAATTGCGGAAAAAGGGGTAGCCGCTCACTTTAAATATAAGGGAACTGATACGCGTACTTCGCAGGCTTTTGAGTCTTGGTTAAGCCAAGTGCGTGAAGCGCTCGAAACAAACGATAAAAGCCAGTCGGCCGTCGAGCTTGTGGACGATATCAAAAACTCGCTATACAACGAAGAGGTATTTGTATTTACACCAAAAGGCAAATTAGTCGTCTTGCAAGTTGGCGCTACCGCCCTCGATTTTGCATTTGAAATTCACTCGGAGGTGGGCGGTCATTGCATTGGTGCTAAAGTGGGTGGGAAGTTGGTGCCCCTCTCGCACAAATTGGCCAATGGTGATCAGCTTGAAATTTTAACATCGTCTAAGCAGAAGCCATCGGAAGATTGGTTGCGGATTGTGACGACGACCAAGGCGAAAGCGCGGATTAAGGAATTTATCAAAGAGGAGAATAAAACGTATTTGATTACGGGTCGCGATTTGGTTGAGCATCGCTTGAAGCATTTGGGTTATCCGAATTTGACGTTGGAAATTACGAATCAATTGCGGGCCTATTTTAATGCCAAAGATGCTAATGATTTGTTTTACCGTTTTGGGAAGAATTATATATCGGTAGACCAACTCAAACATTGGAAGTTGGACAAAGAATTGCACGAACGTAAACAGGCGGAAAAGTCGATTCAATCGCCGATCACAGATACGAAGACGTTCAAGAGTGGGATGCGGCAGGTGGAGAAGGATCGCAAGGACTCGGATATGTTGCTGATTGGCGAGGATATGGATAAGGTGGATTATACTTTAGCCAAGTGTTGTAATCCTATTTCAGGTGATGAGGTTTTTGGTTTTGTGACGATTAATGAGGGGATAAAAATTCATCGGACGACTTGTCCTAATTCGACAGAATTATTGTCACGCCATGGGGATCGCGTGATTAAGGCGCAGTGGACAAGTCAGATTCAGATGTCTTTTGTGGTGGAGTTGACGATACGCGGTATTGACCGGGTGGGATTAGTGAATGATGTGACTCGGGTAATTTCGGATGAGTTAAAAGTGAATATTACTGCGCTCGCCATTGGGGTGAAAGATGGTTTGTTTGAAGGAAAAATTTCGTTGATGATTAACGATACAGCACACTTGGAAAGTTTGGTTACAGAGCTAGAAATGGTTTCAGGTGTGATCGAAGTGGCGCGCGAAGATTAGTAGCTTTTTTCCCTTTTTTTTCCTTATTTTACGTTGTTTTTTTTCAATAATGTCCGCAGAAATAGAGAAGTTCGATTCGGTTAAAAAGATTTTCACAGCTTACTTGGAGAACAAGGGTTTGCGGAAGACTCCGGAGCGCTTTGCTATTTTGGAGGAGATTTACTTGCGGGATGATCATTTTGATGTGGAGGAGTTATATATCTCCATGAAAAATAAGAAATATCAGGTTTCGCGTGCGACGGTTTACAATACCTTAGATGTGTTGGTTGAATGTGATTTAGTTGCCAAACATCAGTTTGGACGTAATCAAGCTCAATTTGAAAAGTCGTATGGTCGCCGTCAGCATGATCATTTAATTTGCACAGATTGTCACAAAGTGACTGAATTTTGCGATCCACGTGTTCAGACCATTCAAAGTTTGGTGGGAGAGATGTTACATTTTAATGTGATGCACCATTCGTTGATTTTTTATGGTTCATGTACGAAGAAACAGTGTGAGTCACGGGATCAGTACCAGGCGCGTTCTCAAGAATAATTTTATCATATAGATTACAATTTTATGGCAGTTGATGTATTATTAGGCCTACAGTGGGGTGATGAAGGTAAAGGAAAGATTGTGGATGTGTTAGCACCTCGTTACCAGGTAGTGGCACGTTTTCAAGGAGGACCTAATGCGGGTCACACCCTTGAGTTTGACGGATTTAAGCATGTTTTACATCAAATTCCATCAGGAATTTTTCGCCAGGAGGTTCAGAATATCATTGGTAATGGGGTCGTATTAGATCCGATTATTTTCAAAAAGGAGATTGAAGGCCTGGCGCATTTCAATTTAGATTTACGTAAGAATTTAGAGATTTCGAAGAAGGCTTCGATTATTTTACCGACGCACCGTTTGTTGGACGCGGCATATGAAAAAGCGAAAGGTGATGCGAAGATTGGTTCGACCTTGAAGGGTATTGGGCCAACGTACACAGATAAAATTTCCCGTCAAGGATTACGTGTGGGGGATATGATTTCTCCGGATTTTCCAACTAAATATCAGGCATTGGTAGATCGTCATAAGGCGATTTTAGATGTATATAAATTTGAGTATGATTTAGCTGCTGCGGAGAAAGAGTTTTTTGAGGCCGTTGCGTTTATGAAGGAATTCCATTTAGTGGATTCTGAATATTCAGTGAATCATGCGATTCAAGCTGGTAAGACAATTTTGGCGGAAGGTGCGCAAGGATCTTTGTTGGACGTTGACTTTGGATCTTATCCATTTGTCACTTCATCCAATACCATCACGGCGGGTGCTTGCACTGGTCTTGGTGTCGCACCAAAGAACATTGGTGAGGTCTTTGGAATTTTTAAAGCTTATGCCACACGTGTGGGATCGGGTCCATTCCCGACGGAATTGGAAGATGAGGTAGGTGAGCGTATGCGTCAGGAAGGTCGTGAATTTGGGTCAACGACTGGTCGGCCGCGTCGTTGCGGTTGGATCGATTTGCCAGCCTTAAAATATGCGATGATGATTAATGGGGTAACTCAGTTGATCATGATGAAGGCGGATGTCTTGAATATTTTTGAAGAAATTTTGGTATGTACCGGTTATGAAATGCCAGATGGTACGGTAACGGATCAAATTCCATTTGAGATCACGGATATCAAAGTGAAGCCAGTATATGCAACCTTGAAGGGTTGGAATTGTTCATTGGAAGGTATGCGTCGTTTTGAGGAATTGCCAGCTGAGCTTTCGGCTTATATTAAATTTTTAGAGCAACATTTAGATTTACCGATCAACTTTATTTCGACAGGCCCAGATCGTGAGGCTTGTGTGTTGCGCGGTTCATTAGCATAAACATGGATCAGGGAGTAGATTTGGCGGCCTTGTATGTGGATGATGTCATCTATTGGGTTCCTGCCGACCGCCCTGCGGGTCAGGTTGCGGAGGCTCCGGTGGAGGCGTCAGCTGCTGCTTACATACCAGATGTATCTACTCCTTGGCTGATTGTTGGCGAGATCTCTGATCTTGAAAAATCCCGTTTATCCTTAATTTTCTCGGCACCGCCTATGGTGCTACCAGCAGCGAATTGGTCGGTGTTAGATCCTGCGGAAATTCAGGTTCCACTAGCTGAATTTGTTGAAAAAACGCGTGCTACACGTTATATATTTTTGGGGGAGCACACCATTTCGGGCTTACAGGCGCAAGAAGTGGTGGCTATCGGGGATAGTAAAATTTATTATTTCCCGCGCTTTATTTCCACGTTGACGGATGATGAAAAGCCATTGAAAATGGCATTTTGGAATGCGTTAAAATCGTTCGTGTAGAGACGCTCCGCCTAGGCGATTACAGACTGTACCGTGCTAAAGGTGCGACGTCTTGATTCGTAAATTCTCCTGCTTCGTATTTGAAATGTCCCGCCATCGCAATCATGCCGGCATTGTCTGTACAATATTGAAAGGCCGGAATGAATACTTCCCAACCTAACTCCGCACCCAATTCTTGTAAGCGACTACGTAATCCAGAGTTAGCCGAAACGCCTCCCGCAATGGCTATTTGATTGCATTGCTTCTCTTTCATTGCTTTTTTGACTTTTCGCAAAAGCATATCGATGAGTGTTTTTTGCACGGATGCACAAATATCGGCCTTGTTTTCTTCAATGAAATTCGGATTCTTTTGTGTCTCTTTTTGCAGGAAATAGAGAATGGCGGTTTTGATTCCTGAAAATGAAAAATTCAAACCAGGCATTTCGCCCAGGGAGAATGGAAATTTATCTGGGTTACCTTCTTTGGCTAACTTGTCGATGAGCGGTCCACCCGGATAAGGTAGGCCGATTAACTTAGCGGTTTTATCGAAGGCTTCGCCCACGGCATCGTCTTGCGTTTCGCCAATCACCTCCATCTGTAGCGGGGAAGTCACCCAAACTAATTGGGTGTGTCCGCCACTGACCGTGAGGCAAAGAAAGGGGAATGTAGGTTTTGGGTCTTCAATGAAATGCGCCAAAACATGCGCCTGCATGTGGTTTACCTCAATGAGTGGAATATTTAAACTGAGTGCTAATGCTTTCGCAAAAGAGGTGCCTACGAGTAGTGCGCCCAACAAACCTGGCCCACGTGTAAATGCAATGGCATTCAGGTCATTTTTGTTTATATTTGCTTTTTGCAGAGCCTCTTGAACGACAGGAATGATCGCTTTTTGATGTTCTCTACTCGCTAATTCGGGAACGACTCCGCCCCATTCGGTATGAATTAATTGGGTGGAAATAATATTTGACTTCAATTCTCCGTTGACCATTACGGCAGCAGAGGTTTCGTCACACGAAGATTCGATTGCGAGTAGGACCATTGGACTGCAAAAATAGGGCAAAAATAGTAAACATGGTAAAATACCTAAAGATCCTCGCTAAAACGGTCCTCTATGGATTGTTGGGATTCTTTTTGCTCGTTTTCACATGCATTCTTCTCCTTCGTGCCCCGGCCAATCAAACCCTATTAGCTCAGTATTTTAGCCCTAAAATCGAGAAAGCCATCGGGTATCCGCTCACTTTGCAAGGTATTCAGATTAAGTTTTTTGATGAACTCAGCTTAAAAGGCCTGCGGGTGAAAGACCCTTGGGGCAAAGAAATGATCTACATTGAGAAGCTGGATATTAATTTTAGCATCTCTGATTTGTTTTTGCAGACAGGAAGGCCAACCATGGATTATGCCCGATTGTATCAACCTAGGGTACATTTAATTCTAGAAAAGAAGCAAGGAACGGTTAATTTAAATCATTTTATTGATCAAATTATTGCCTGGGTAAATCGAAATAGCACGGGTCCACAAACAGGTTCCAGCGTCTTTGTGATCAAAGAAGCAGAGGTAGTAGATGGGACCTTTATCTTGGATGATGAGCAAGTTGAAAACACAGCCACACCGCAGCATTTCGACCTTTCGCATTTTGAAATTGCACACATAAACTCCGTCGTTCATCAGTTTTATTCCAAAGGCGATACAATCGGTTTACAAACAATTGGATTTAACGCGATTGCCCCGCAGACTAATTTACGGATCAAGCGCTTGGATACCCAGTTCATGATTTCCGACAAGCAAATGCGGTTTGACCAGTTGGGCTTGCGCATCAATGACTCTTGGATTAGTGATCGCTTTGTGGTCAACTACAAGAAAATCGATGATTTAACGCAGTGGATTACGCGTGCCAACATGCAAGCTCGCTTGGTCAACTCCCGGTTGTCGAGTGACGATGTTAGCAAGTTTATTGAATCCATGACCCCATACAAAGGGATGTACCAGCTGAATGGCTTGTTGGCCGGCACCGTAGACAACCTCCATTTGCGTCAGTTCGCCCTTGGCTTTGGCCAAAAAAGTATCTTGCGTGGTGACTTTGATTTTGTGGGCTTACCCAATATTGACCGTACGCAGATGGACTTCAATATGAAGCAATCGGTATTTATTCCGGAGGATTTGGCGGTATTTATTTCAAAATCTGCAGCGGATAAAATGCGCATTTTGGGGGCGGTTTCGTTTGGAGGTAAATTCAAGGGTACCAATGTAGATTTTCAAACATCTGGGCAGTTAAATACCGGTTTAGGGTATATGGAAGGCGATGTTCGGATGCATTTGAAAGATTCGATGGCCCTCTCTGGATATGATGGTTTTGTCAAATTGCGCAAGTTTAAATTAGGTCAATTGTTAAGTCTAGAGGACTATGTAGGAACGATTGATTTAGAAGCGAAATTGAAAGGAACGGGCTTTTCAAACCAGTCGGCAAATGTCGATTTCGATGGCCAAATTTCGGAGATATTTTTCAATCGATATGGTTACAAACGCGTGTCCTTGAAAGGTAATTTGCAGAAGCAATTATTTAAGGGGACAGTGGCGGTGAAAGATTCACATTTAGTCGCTTCGATGACAGGCGAAATAAATTTGCGTCAAGCGAAGCCGAGGTATCAATTGGAGGGCGTTGTGGACCGTGCCGACTTATCCAATTTGCACCTAATTGCTGAGCCGATGCGTGTTAAGTCGCGCTTTGATTTGGATATGACCTTGCAGGATATCGATGATATTGATGGGCGTGCTGTGTTTCAGGATGTCTTATTGCAAGTACCCAAGAAGCCTGATTTAGCGATGGATTTGGTGACATTTTCGGCAGATACGCGGGGGGCTAAAAAGAAATATCAATTGCGTTCTCCGTTTGTTTCGGTCGAGATGGCGGGTGATTTTGTGCCAACAAAAATGCAAACGGAATTGGCCCAATTGTGGGATGAATACAAATTGTATTTTGCGAAAAATGAGGTTGAGCGGAATCGGTATTATGCCGCTAAAGTTCATGCCGTTGACCAGAAATATTCCGCGGATTTTACCGTAATCTGCCATCACATAGGTCCGTTAATGGAACGGTTTTTCCCGTCGGTCGACGTGGGTCGGAATACCGTATTTTCTGGAAATATAACCAAAGGGCGTAGTTTTTCGCTTAGTTTAGAAGCCTATCCGGATACCTTGGTTTTGGGCGGCTATAAATTTTATCAATCGGTATTTTCATTTCAGAGTTCTAAATTTCTGGGTGGACCAGAGGTGTCATCAAGCTTAATTTTTCAATCGCGTAAGCAGCAGTTAAACTTTTTAACGCCTACGGAGAATTTGAAATTAGACGCTTTGTGGGATCAGGATCGCATCAATTTTGGTTTAGATTTCAAACAGCAGGGCGAGGAAAATATGGCCCATTTTGGTGGGATATGGAAGTTTGAAAAAGACGGTCTGTCCTTGCGATTTAAGGATTCGTATGTCCGCATTTTGGGGCAAGATTGGTCGATTGACCCGGAGAACCGCGTGTACATTCAAGGGCAATCATTGAAGGCGGAACATGTCTTAATTTCCAATCAAAAACAATCTATTGCGCTACAAGGAAGTATCTCCACAGATTCGACTGAGGCCATTAAGTTACGCGTCAGCAAATTCCAATTAGGGACTTTGGGTCCATTGTTTGCGACGAAGGCGCAGGGGGTGATGAATGCGGAAATTAGCTTGCAGAATTGGTATCAAAATACACGTTTAGATTCGTGGTTATCGGTCGATTCCTTGCGATTGAATAAGTTTTATATGGGTAATTTTCAGGGGGTTGGGACGTATCAGGCGGACCAGCAACTCATGGATCTAAACTACCATTTAAACCGATTGGGCGAATCGGTATTGTCGGTGAGTGGTACCTATAAACCCTTTGGTGAAGAAGATAAACTCAATGTTCAGGTCGAATTGAACAAGACAAATTTGCAAATTTTGGAACCATTTACCACGGGTTTATTTTCGGGTTTATTGGGTGAAGCTTCCGGTAATTTACATGTGGGGGGAGGGATTTCGGATCCTGTTTTTGCGGGTAAAATTGCCGTTCAAGGCGGAAGAACAACCTTTGATTATTTAAAGACGCAGCTTCTTTTTTCAGATACTGTGCAATTTCAATCGCGTCAAATCAAAGGGGTTAATTGGTTGTTAAAGGATCCTGAAGGAAATACGGCGCGCTTAAATGCTACCTTAAATTTCCCGAAAGGCAAGCCATTTGAAATGAATTTGACAGCAGATTTGAATCGGTTTAAGTTGCTGAATACGGTAAAGGATTCGAAATCTTATTATTACGGAACTGGATTTGCCTCTGGACCGATGCGTATTTCCGGTACCTTGGATGACTTATTAATTTATGCCAATTTAAAAAGTGAACGTGGTACGCGTTTATTTATTCCGTTGGATCGAGAAATGGAGGTCAAGGAAGAGGATAGTTATGAGCTGTTGAGTGAGTCTATTGAGGCAGAGCTGGCTACCAATCAAAAACGAACGACTGAGGTATTGAAGGATGATGGGATTACCATGGATTTAAATTTGAGTTTAACGCCGGAGGCTTATGGCGAGGTTCAGTTTGATCAAAAGAAAGGTGACATCATGCGGGTGTATGGAAATGGTGCGTTGAATATGACCTTGGATAAGAAGGGGGATTTTAGAATGAATGGGGATTATTCCATCGACCAAGGAGATTACACGTTTACCTTGCAAAATTTGATTAATAAGAAGTTTGCGATTCAGCGAGGTTCTAAGATTTCTTGGACGGGTGACCCGATGGAGGGCAATGTCAACATCAAAGCGGTGTATACCCAGTATGCTTCATTGTTTCCTATTTTACTTGATACGACAAACAAGAGTAATTTGCCTGAGTTTAAGCGTCGGTATCCCGTGGATGTCACGATTAATTTGAAGGATCGTTTACTATCTCCGTCTGTTTCATTTGATATTGGTGTTCGAGATTATCCCAAAGACGTGCATTTGAATGGTGCCGTGACAGCGTTTACGAATCGTATCAAAACCGATGAGCAGGAATTGACACGGCAGGTGAGTAACGTCTTGTTGTTTGGCCAACTGGTCTCTCCGTATGGTGGAACAGGTGTGGCGATTGGTAATTTGATGGGCAATGTAACGGAGATGTTGTCAAATCAATTAAGTGGTTTGGCTAATAAAATCAATAAAGATTTGAATGTGGACGTGTATTTGGGTGGGGGTTTATTGACCCAGGATATATTATCCAACCTTCAGTTGCGCGCTTCCTATAATATGAATGATCGGCTACGGATCACGCGAAGTGGAGGATTTACGGATGCACGAAATCAAACAAGCCCATCGATTTTATTGGGTGATTGGGCCTTGGAGTGGTTCGTCAAACGGGATGGATCTTTACGTTTGAAAACGTATAATCGAAATGTGCAAACCTCCCTTGCAGGGTCATTAAACTCCTATCAAATCAACCAAACAGTAGGGGCTAGTTTGCTCTTTTCTAAGAGCTTTTCGAAGTGGTGGTGGGAGAAATAGACGCTAGACACTAGACGTTGGACGTTGGACGTTGGACGTGAGTCCGAAGGGATTTAGTCCGGAGTCCGAAGGGAATTAGTCGTCAGTCGTCAGTCGTCAGTCGTCAGTCGTCAGTCGTCAGTCGTCAGTCGTCAGTCGTCAGTCGTCAGTCGTCAGTCGTCAGTCGTCAGTCGTCAGTCGTCAGTCGTCAGTCGTCAGTCGAACTGACTTAGCAAGTTACAATTGAATTTAGATTAAAATAAAAAAGCCTCAAGATTGCTCTCGAGGCTTTTTATCTTATACTAACGTCCAACGTCTAGCGTCCGACGTCTAGCGTCTAAATTACTTGACTTCAAACGCCCCTTTACCCACCACAAATCCTTCTGAAATCAATTCAACTTGATATTTGCCTGGTTTGTACGTAACACCTCCGCGTGGGTAGGTAACACTTACTTCTTGGTTGTCATTTGTATACGTAATCACTTGCTTTGTCGTGAATGGCGTATCTTTTCCGTTCAAGCTGATTTTGCCAGAACCGATTGATTCATCTGAAAGTGTTGCACCATCACCGTCCAATATGCGAACAAAAATAGTTTTGTTTTCCAATTTGGTGATTGGGTTAGTAGCTAAAGAAAACATCACTTTTAATTTGTCAATTTTCTTTCCGTTTAAACGAGCGCGCTCAGTCTCTTTGCCTTTCGCATTAACGGCAAGAACACGAATGTTCTGTGCTTTCAATGCCGCAGCGATACTTACCTTACGAGCTAATTCTTTGTTCTTTGCAGCAACGTCTGAAAGGGTGTCTGCCAACGATTTGTTTTGGTTTTTCAACCCAGAATTCTCCGTATTCAATGTCGAATTTTGCGTCGTTAATACTTGGTTATTTTCCGTTAGAATTCCATTTTGCTTTTTCAATTCAACGATTTCGCCGTCTTTTTGCGTTAACACCAAATTGTATTCTTTGATTTTTGATTCATACGATGCGATCGCCGCATGATTTGAGCTTTTTAAGGAAGCTTTATCTTGCTCTAATTGAACTTTCAAAGCTTCTAAGTCAGCTACTTGACCTCCTAAAGCTTTAATTTCAGCGATTTTGCTATCTAATTGAGTCGAGATCGAATCCAATTGTGTGCGCGTATTCGCTAATTCAGTTGCTTTTTCTTCGATTGTTGTTGCTTGCTCGTTCGATAATTGATTTGAACGAAAATATAATACACCTAGGACTGCCGTTAAAACTGCCAACATGATGATGGCGATTTTCGACGAATTGTTATTTGATTCCATTGAGTTATAAATTGATTGTTAAGGGTTTACCGTTTATTTGTCGGTAAAAGTACAATAAATAATCTACATTTCATTTCTACGGCAGTTTTTGGTTACTTTGCAGAATTAATGAGCGCTTATGCCTACGTATGATTTTATAGTAATCGGTTCTGGAATTGCGGGTTTATCCTACACGGTAAAAGTCGCCCAGCATTTTGAGGATTTACAGATTCCCATTAAGATTGCGCTCATTACCAAAACCGTTGCAGAAGAAACAAATACCAAATATGCTCAAGGCGGAATTGCTGCCGTTTGGGATACCGAAGATTCATTTGATAAGCACATTCAAGATACCTTAGTCGCGGGTGATTTTGTTTCAGATCCTGAAGTTGTCGAAATGGTTGTTCGTGAAGCGCCTGAAAGGCTGCGGGAATTGATTGCTTATGGAACCGACTTTGACCGAAAATCAGATGGAAGTTTTGATTTAGTAAAAGAGGGTGGGCACTCCGACAAACGTATTTTACATTATAAGGATTCAACAGGTAATGAAATTGAACGTGCATTATTAGCGAAGGTCAAGTCCTTTAAATCAGTTGATTTCTTTACGCATTATTTTGCGGTCGACTTAATTACCCAACATCATTTAGGGGAGAAGGTGACGAAGGATACGCCAAATAAACAATGTTATGGCGTGTATGTGTTGAATAAGAAAACTAAAAAAGTGGAGACTTTTTTAGGAAAAACGACCCTACTTGCCACGGGAGGAATTGGTCAAGTGTATCAATCAACGACCAATCCAACCATCGCCACAGGTGATGGTATTGCCATGGCTTACCGTGCGAAAGGTTTTGTCCAAGGCATGGAATTTATTCAGTTTCATCCTACAGCCTTATATAATCCAGGTCACAAGCCTTCCTTTTTAATTTCGGAGGCCGTACGTGGCCATGGTGGAATCTTGAAGAATCAGGATGGTTCGACGTTCATGGAACGCTATGATGAGCGTCTATCTTTAGCGCCTCGCGATGTAGTCGCACGCGCGATTGATTCTGAAATGAAAATCAATGGAACGGATCATGTGTATTTAGATACGCGACATATTCCGAAAGAAGAAATACTCCAGCATTTCCCTATGATTTACGCCCATTGTCTACAAGAACTTGGGATTGATATGGCTACGGAAATGATCCCTGTGGTGCCGGCCCAGCATTATTTATGTGGAGGAATTATCGTCGATCATTATGGTCAAACCAATATTGAGAATTTATTCGCAGCTGGCGAATGTTCATATACCGGTTTGCACGGTGCGAACCGACTTGCTTCGAATTCACTTTTGGAAGCTATCGTTTATGCGCACAATGCGTTTGAGAAATCAGTTAGTCAATACGGAACACAGAACATTCCTGCAGGTATTCCAGACTGGAATGATGAAGGAACGCGGCACCCCGAAGAATTAGTGCTAGTGACCGAAATGGCACGTGAATTAGAATCCATTATGTCGAATTACGTGGGTATCGTTCGAACAGATCGCCGTTTGAAACGGGCGTATGACCGTTTGGAATTAATCTACCTCGAACATGAGGAATTGTACAAACAATCACGCATCACCGTTCCTTTGTGTGAATTGCGGAATATGATTAATGTGGCGTATTTAATCATCAAACACGCGCGTGCACAACGGGCCAATAAAGGACTACATTATAATGTAGATTTGAAATAGTACGCTTTTTTTCAATTCCGTTTGGTAATCCCCTGACTGATTGGTCATTTAGATTTTCTATTCAGGATAATAATCACTTACTTCGTGGTACGAAAATTAACTAGATTTAGTTTTCGAATACCTAGTTCTAAGATACATGATTAATCTATTCCTCAGGGGATGGGCCATTTCCTGCGTTCGGCGTGTGGTGGTTCTCCTGCTGTTCCTCCCTATTTATTCCATTCAAGCTCAAGCTTGGAAGTGGGCCATCGGTTCCAATATCACACAATATCAATTTAAGAATTCAGCAGGTAAGCCTGTTGACCTATTTAAACTTCAATCCGGTTTACATCTAGATATTGCCCATGAACATGTCTTGCTGGACACTGTTCGTTTGATTTCCAAATTTTCAAAATCTGCTATTTACTTTAGTCAGCGTCCTAAAATATCTAAGTTTCTAAATCTGTTTCATTATGATTTAGGGTTGAACTACAATCAATTTAATGCGATTGGAGATGTCCAACAAATTGCTTTTTCATACCAAACAGATTATGTAGGAGTATCCGCTGGTTTTGGGCCCAGAATACCTTTGATAAAAGGTTGGTCTATTCAGGTAACCGGAAGGATGATGGGGCAGTATTTGTTGTCAGGTCAACAGCTCGTGGGTTCTCGTTATTTTGATTTATTGTCGGAACCTCAATTTAAAGGGCTTCGTCTTTTCAGTGGCGTTCAAATTGAAGTGAATAAACGTGTAAATGCGCAAGTAAGTGCATTTACGCATGTCGCATCCTATCAAACTCTTTTTTCGAAAGTAACGTCAACGGGAACACTGAACATGGTGCCGATGACCCTTGCTATGGGAATTAGATTGCATCAATAAGCAGGTACTTATGCAAAAAATTCTACTCATTTTCTTGTTGTTGTTCGCTTCTTGGGTAGCACGGGGCCAACAAAATGGCTTGAATTACCAAGCGGTTATTTTGGATCCTAATCCGATTGAAATTCCCGGTCAGGTGATTTCTGGGCAACCATTGGCGAATGGAAATGTTTGGCTGCGATTCACGCTGGTTTCCAATAATGGTATTGATTATGAGGAAATTCATGCGGCAAAAACGGATGCCTTTGGCTTGGTCAATTTAATCATCGGAAAGGGTACGCCAGCTTGGACTATGGGCACAAATGCGGCCTCTGGGGAATCTAAATACAAGCAATTTGATTCGATTGTTTGGGATGAAAACCTCAAACGCTTAAATGTTAGTGTGAATTTTACAGGTACAGCATTATTTACAGAAGTCAGTAATCAGCTGTTGACCTTTACACCTTACGCATTATATGCGGCTTCGGTCGACTATAAAAATGTGCGTGATTCCCCGACCAAACTAAGTCAATTTTCAAATGATGTAGGTTATTTGGTTCCCAAAGATTTAGATCCACTCAAGCAAGATGTGTTATTAAACACGATAGCGATCCAGGAGAGTTCGGCGAAAATTGAAGCGAACCAACAAGCCAATAAGATTCGATTTATCGTCATTGATCAGTCAATTAGTGATTTGGGTTTTCGTTTAGATAGTACGCAAACCGAAATGGTTGCGGTGAATTTGTCTCTGAATGCCATACGTTCCACCTTGAGTGAGCATGATGAGCGGATTAAAAGTACGGCAAGTGCATCCTCGAGTTTATCGAATCAGCTGACCAATTTGCAATATCAGACAAGTCAGATGGCGAATAGTTTTGAGATGCTATCGAATAAGTCGACGGCATTAGATTTAGGCAATTCGCGACCAAGTAATTCCTTATACCCTTCGCAGCTGGCCGTAAAATCCTATGTAGACAATGCCATGTCCAATGTCATTACGACAGGTACGCCGGATGCGACTACCTTGGCAACGGGTAAATTACAATTGGCAGGTGATTTATCGGGGACGGCGACGAATCCAACCGTTCCTGGGCTGGCATTAAAAGAAAGTTTAGTGAATAAGTCGACGGATGTCATGGCGGATGCGGCAAGTCATCAAAAATACCCCTCGGTGAAAGCCGTAAAGGATTATGTGGATATTGCGACAACCGGGGTAGCGTTTCAGGCGGCTTTGGATGCGAAAGCAAATCTGAATTCCCCTGTATTTACGGGTACGCCCGTTTTGCCTGGAGCGACGACATCGACCACACAAACAGCGGGTAATAATTCCACGGCATTGGCTACGACTGCATTTGTCCAAGCTGCCATGGTCAACGCGAATGTGGTGGATGCGGATGCTTCGACAAAGGGTAAAGTGCAATTGGCCGGAGATCTTGGAGGTAGCGCAGCATCTCCTGTGGTTGCTCGTTTGCAAGGAGCGACTTTAAGTTCATCTGCACCGACTACAGGACAAGTATTAAAGTATAATGGAACGGCTTGGGTTCCAGATGCGGTGGTTTTGGCAGAGGCGCAAACTTTATCTTTAACTGGAACAACGGTTACGCTATCTGGCACAAATAGTTCAGTTACTTTGCCGGCGGTGGGAGATGCAACGACTACTGCAACGGGCAAAATCCAATTAGCTGGAGATTTAGGTGGCATCGCTACAGCGCCTTCTGTGGTTCGGATTCAAGGAATACCAGTTTCCAATACGACGCCTACGGTGGGTCAAGTATTGAAATATGATGGTACGAATTATGTACCCAATAGTTCCATTTTGGCGGAAACGCAGGTCTTGAGTTTAGCAGGAAGCACTTTGAGTATTTCAGGAACAAGTAGCTCGGTGGTATTGCCGAGCGCGACAAATTCTAGTTCTGGTTTGGTTCAATTAGCAGGAGATTTAGGTGGCGTCGCTACGGCCCCTTCTGTGGTTCGGATTCAAGGAATACCCGTTTCAGCTACAGCACCCACGGTGGGTCAAGTATTGAAATATGATGGTACGAATTATGTACCCAATAATTCGGTCTTAACAGAATCCCAAACATTAGGATTGTCGGGATCGACCTTGACAATCTCTGGTACGGGGAGTTCAGTGGTGTTACCTACGGCGGTCGACGCAACATCGTCAACCAATGGAATGGTGCGATTGGCGGGTGATTTGGGAGGTACAGCATCTTCGCCTTTGGTGGCCAAATTACAAGGAAGGACCTTGAGCTCGACAGCACCTACTAATGGACAAGTATTGAAATTTGATGGAACGTCTTGGATCCCTGCGACAAGCGTATTGACAGAAACCCAAACATTATCATTAGCAGGTTCGACCTTAACCATTTCAGGTACGAGTAGTTCGGTGGTATTACCTGTCGCGTCGGATGCGACTACAACGACGAATGGTTCAGTGCGATTAGCAGGTGATTTGGGGGGAACGGGCACCACAGCTGCAGCTCCGGTGATTTCAGATAATGCGGTAAGCACAATTAAACTCGCCAATGGAGCCGTAACAGATGCTAAATTTTCAGGTATTTTATCTGTCGCCAAAGGAGGAACGGGCGCTTCCACGCAAAATTTTGTTGACTTAAGCACTGTTCAAACAGTGGCTGGGGCTAAGTCATTTTCAAATGATTTGACTATAGGGGCATCAAAAATGACCGTGGCTTCGTCTACAGGAAATACGGTGATTGCGGGAACATTGACTGCAGGAGGTATTTTGTATCCAAATACGAATGGAACTTCTGGATATGTACTCACTTCCAACGGTAGTGGTACAGCCACGTGGGCTTCTGTGCCTGTTTCGGCACTCACGGGTACGATTTCCGTAGCCAATGGGGGTACCGGGTCAACCACCAAAAACTTTGTGGATTTGACAACGAATCAAATCATCGCCGGTGATAAGTCCTTTACGGGAACGACGGCAACGTATGATTTGAATGGAACTAATGGATTTTTTGCGAGTTCGTTGGGGACCAATGGTCCCACATCGTTAGGGTCTACCTTAATTGTCAATGGGAATTTAACACTAAATGGGACGGCCAATGCCGTGGGTAATATTAGTTCAGGTACCTGGAATGGAGCAACGGTGGCCGTTGGACGTGGTGGTACGGGAACCACGAGTATGACGGGTCTTGTAAAAGGCAATGGCACTGCGGCCTATAGTGCTGCTGTAATGAATACGGATTATAGCTTGGTTCGCTTTGTTTCAGATGAATATATTATTGTTTCAGCAGGTCAAACCGCCTTTACCCTCACTCAAATTCCCAATATTAATTCAACTATTCGTATCTATATCAATGGGGTCCGTATTTCAAAAACGGCTATTTCGAGTAGTGGGACAACGGCGACGTATAACCCGGCCAATAATGGTGCGGCAAGTTTGATTGTCAATGATCGGGTTCAAATAGACTATTATTATTAAGCGCATGCGTTCGTTTCAATTGCTTTTTGCGCTCTTTCGGAAGCCTGTTTTCAGGATGACGAGCTTGCTGTGGCTTTTGGTTTTTGTAGCGCAGGCACAGCACAGTAATGTGGTTATTTCTACCGCTGCGAATGCAAACGGTTCTTGGTCCTTAGCAGGTAATACCTACACATTCACCCCTACCGCGGATAATGCTGTGATTAATAATGTGACAATTCAAAATTACTTAGTGAATTATTCGGTTGAGATTAAGTCGGCAAGGGTGGGCGGTACGCAGGTGGGGAGTGTGGTATTTGATGCTGGGGTGAGTATGACGACTGGTCAGAACACGAATACGTTGAAGGGTTTGACTGTTACGAGTGGAGGAGAGGTTCAGTTCAATTCGGGGTTAACGATGCGTTTATCGACGAGTTACGTTAGTTATGTGGGGTATGATTTGACGGTGAATGCG
>CAIUGL010000013.1 GCA_903898715.1 uncultured Cytophagaceae bacterium | reverse complement strand
GTATAAATCTCATGCGAATGCACGGAGAAATCACGATCAAAAAACAAATTATGGTGTTTTAAACGTGGCAAACGCTTATTTATCCCTAAATAAAATAGTAAGGAAGAAGGCGCCATCACGCGTTTATCCCAATATGCCTCATCATAATTCCGATAGGCATCTCCCAGTAATTCTTCTACATGGTGATAATCTGCGCTAGCTACGACGGCGTCCGCCTCCCAAGTTCCAGTTGTCGTTTTGACTGATTGTACCCGACCATTGGTAATGCCAAAACCCGTAACCTCCATGTTAGTCCGAATCTTCACACCTTTTTCTTCTGCTAGCGCAACCATGCCTTTGACAATGTTGTGCATGCCGCCCATCGGATACCAAGTACCCAATTTAATTTCTGCATAGTTCATTAAACTATACATGGCAGGCGTATTTTGCGAAATGGCTCCCAAAAATAAGATGGGAAATTCCATCAATTTTAGGAGCGTTGGTGATTTGAAATACTTCCGAACGTGGCTGTAAAACGATTGAAAAACATCCATTCGAAGGGCGTCAATCAAGATGCGTAGACTCAAAAATTCGGTGATTTTCGTCGATGGCTTCCAAACAAATTCTTGAATACCCACCTTATACTTGTAAGCGGCTTGTTCCAAAAAACGATCTAACGCATTTCCGGCACCCGGCTCAATCGAATCAAATAATGATTTTAACGCTGTGTAACTCGCAGGCATATCAATGATTTGCTCATCAGCCAATATCACGGAATACGAAGGATCTAACCGGACTAAATTGTAATAATCAGAAGGCTTTTTCCCAAAGCGACCAAAGTAATCTTCAAAAATATCGGGCATCCAATACCAACTGGGACCCATATCAAACACAAATCCCTTTTCAGAAAATACACGTGCACGTCCACCCGCCTGATCATTTTTCTCGAAAATCTCTACCTCATATCCTTGATCCGCCAGTGCCGTGGCTGTAGATAAGCCGGAAAATCCAGCACCAATAACAATTATCTTCTTCATATAAGAAACAAATATAGGAATTCTATCGGGTTATCCTGACAAAGAAAAAGTCAGATAAAATCTGACTTTTTACTTCCTCCTCTGTTAACCAAAAAAAACGTAATTACCTATGCATACATTTGCAAATGCTGCTTTAAAGACTTTCTTGCGATGTGAATTCGGTTTTTGACAGTACCAATCGGCAAACCTAATTCATCAGCAATTTCATGATATTTGAAACCCTCAAAATATAAAAGAAATGGAACGCGATACATTTCTTCTGTATGGCTCAAAGCCAAGTTGATATCCTCTCGCATAAACGTAGACTCAGCTGCGTTGATTTGAACAGATTCTGAAGAATTGATGAAGTGTAAATTCTCGGTTGTGTCGATGAATGTGTTCCGACGAACCATGCGTTGATATTGCGTGATGAACGTGTTCTTCATGATCGTAAATAACCATGCTTTCAAGTTCGTTCCATCCATATACTTTTCACGATTCGTATATGCTTTAACTAATGTGTCCTGTACCAAATCATTTGCATCATCTCCATCACGTGTCAATCGTAAAGCAAATGGCTTTAAAAACTTGGAAAAATTACCTACTTGATAAGAAAATTCTAACGCCGTCATCTTGAATTGTTGATTTTGTTTAACAAATTTATAAAAAGATTAAACAAAACAAATGTTTGTTTAAGAATTTTTTAAAAAAATTAAACAAAATTTTTTCGACAAATTTTTGGCATCCATCTGTGAGTTCGTTTGCATTATCAATTATTATGCTTTTCAGCCTATTTTAGCGTATATTTATCCCCCTATCCGAACGTCATGTTTCGTAAAATATTTTTACTCTTTTGGTTTATAGGTTCAACAAGCTCGCTATTCGGACAAGCTTCATGCACCTGTACCTTAGAGGGAAATGTGACCGCGAAAGAAACAAAAGAGACCATTTCTGGGGCCTACATATATATAAAAGGAACAAATAAATTTGCCCTATCTGACCGAAACGGTCATTTCAAAATCCAATCCCTTTGTCCTGGTGCCTATACATTGATCTGCAGAATGAGCAGTTTTGATGCGATAGAAATTCCAATCTCCATTCAAGACGAAGCCAATCACAACGAAAATTTCACGCTAGAAAGTCATGACGAACACCTCCAAGAGGTCGTCGTCAGCGGGAAAAAAAATGAGAGTAGTGCCCAACTTCGCGGCAACCTAAGTGAAACAGAAAGAGCCGAACGAGACGGTTTAAGTTTAGGAGAAATGTTGCGCGGCATCAGCGGCGTGCAAAGTTTACAAACAGGTAGTACCATATCGAAACCCGTTATTCACGGCATGCACTCGGCCAGGGTAATTATTCTAAACCATGGTATCCGACAAGAAGGTCAGCAATGGGGTAGCGAACACGCACCCGAAGTAGATCCATTCGTATCCAAAAACATACAAGTAATTAAGGGGCCCGGCGGGTTGCGCTATGGCGGTGACGCCATCGGCGGCATGGTCATGATGGAACCCGATGCACTACCCGATAGCGCTGGGGTGAAAGGAGAAATACAATCGATTTATTTTACAAATGGCCGACAAGGAGTTCTGTCGGGCATGCTAGAAGGAGGTTTTAACCGTGCAAATGGCTGGGGATGGCGGGTGCAAGGTACGCTGAAAAACGGGGGGAATATCCGTACGGCCGACTACTTTTTGGCAAATACAGGTGTTCAGGAGGAGAATTTTTCTGCAGCCATTGGCTACAAAAAAAACAACTGGTCCAATGATTTATTTATTAGCCATTTTCATTCCGTTATTGGCATCTATTTGGGCTCCCACATCGGGAATGTCAATGATCTTGAAAAATCAATTGCCCGTTCAAGACCTTTTGAAGCATTTACTCCCTTGGAATTCAGCAGAGAAATATCCCGTCCGAATCAAGATATAAACCACAGTTTGGGCAAGTTTAAATCGCAATATAAATTCGCATCAGGTCAAACCATACGCGGAACTATTGCCTTTCAAAACAATGAACGACTCGAACTAGACGTACTGCGCGCCGGCAGAGGCGTAAATAATTTACGTTTCTTACTCCATACGTTTACGAGCGAGCTTGTTTTAGATGAGGCAAACACCGACAAAAAATGGAAAGGGCAATTTGGCTTTAACCTACAATCGCAAGGCAATTTAACTTCGGGCAGAAGTGTAAACACACCCACATTAACATCCAGCCTGCTTCCGAATTACTTCCAACATACCTTAGGCGTTTTTGCGATTGAACGCTTGATCAAAGAAAAATTTGAATTTGAAGTTGGCCTACGTGTCGACCAAAAAATAATCGACGTCTACCGACCAAAAATCAATTATTCAACTACCATCAACCGAAATAAAAATCAGTTCACGGGTCTATCAGGTAGCGCGGGACTCAAATATCATTGGTCAGAAAAATGGACCAATCACCTCATCCTAGCGCGCGCTTTCCGTACTCCAGGTGTGAATGAATTGTTTTCGTATGGTGTCCACCACGGTGCGGCCGCATTCGAGATTGGAGATCCCAACTTGACTGGGGAAACGGCCTATAATGCGAGCTTAAACACGTTAATTGATGCTAACAAATGGCAAATTGAAGTAGGTGTGTACCATAACTACATTCAAAACTTTATTTATTTGAAGCCCATGGTTACGCGTGGCGTGGCCGAATACTTCACCACCGTACGTGGCGCATTTCCAGTTTTTCAGTATGAACAAATCAATGCACTTTTTAGTGGTATCGATGCGCAAGTCAACTACCAATTAACGCCTAAACTTGTATTACAACATAAAACGAGTATCGTCCAAGCAGTTGACAACTCGTCGGCCAACAAACGTTACCTCGTTAATATTCCCGCAAACCGTTTTGAATATACGTTGACC
>CAIUGL010000012.1 GCA_903898715.1 uncultured Cytophagaceae bacterium | reverse complement strand
CCCAGTAACCACGCCTCCAGTCAATGCGCTAGAATCGTTTTCCTAGCAATTGGGAGTGCAAAGATGTAGGAATAATTTATAAATACCAACTCAGCAATCGAATTAATTTATACCACAATACCTAATTCGCTGAAAATCAAGAGAAAATTGACGGAAAAAATTTTAAAATATTTTGCGCCTGCCGACTTATCGCGAAATAATCCTACCTTTGCATCGCAAATCTGGCCCGATCTTTCGGGTTAAAAATACATTCCAATGAAAGACTATCACATCATCTACGAAGATAACCACCTCCTTATCGTCAATAAAAGGGCAGGTATTCTCGTACAAGGTGATAGCACCGGTGACGTTACACTAACCGATGTTCTCAAAGACTACATCAAAGAAAAGTACCAAAAACCCGGCGCCGTATTCCTTCATCCCGTTCACCGACTAGACCGTCCGGTGAGTGGTCTCGTTATTTTTGCCCGCACATCCAAGGCACTCGAACGCATGATGGAAATGTTTCGCAAACGCGATATTCAAAAAACATATTGGGCCGTCACTCGCAAAAAGCCCTATCCAGAGAAAGGAAAATTAACACATTACCTGCTGAAGAATGAGGCGAAGAATACCACAACCGCATACGACTACCCAGAAGGCAAGGCACTCAAAGCCGAACTGAACTATAAAATACTAGGCAAAATCAACCTCCACTACCTAGTTGAAGTGGAACCCATCACCGGAAGACCACATCAAATTCGTGTGCAATTAGCTACATTGGGATGTCCCATCCGTGGTGATATCAAGTACGGATACGATAAACCCAACATAGACGCCAGCATAAACCTGCACGCACGTCGATTGTATTTTATTCACCCCATCAAGAAAACACCCATCATCTGCAAAGCCGCAGTTCCAGAAAATCCATTCTGGGAAGAATTCTTAGAACTAGATCCCGATGATTTCAAAATGAAAAATTTGGATCACCTATACGAATAAAAAAAGGAGCTTAAATAAGCTCCTCTAATGTTGTCTTTTCTAAAACAGATAAATTGGCATCTCGCCATTTAGCCAATACCGTTCTTAACTGGCACGTTTCCTCATCTGCACAATCATCACATTTTCCATAAAAATGTAAGGATACACATAAAGCAGGCGCAATAGGACCATCCACAATCCGGATAATTTTCGCAAACGTAACTTCACTAGGAGGTACACGTAAGTAATAACCACCGCCTTTACCTTTTTGACTCTGCAAAATCCCATGGTTACGCAACTCTAATAAAATTGCTTCCAAAAACTTTTTTGGGATTTTTTCTGATTCCGCAATATGCGAAATTAACAATGGGCCCTTCTCATATGACTGAGCAAGTACTTTTAGCGCCTTTAACGCATATTTGGCCTTCTTAGAAATCATATTAATTTGTTGAATTTTGCCAAAGCTAATAAAATTCTAGGAATACTCCACTAGCCCGCTCGATTAACTCCACAGGGCAAAAAAAAGGCCAACCATTGCTGGTCGGCCTTTTGACATAATTCAATTGAATTAGAAACGGAAGTGAGAGAACGCTTTGTTCGCCTCCGCCATTCTGTGCGTATCATCTTTCTTCTTCACTGCTGCTCCCTCACCTTTAGATGCTGCAATGATTTCGTTCGCTAAACGATCCATCATTGTTTTGTCACCACGCTTACGTGCATAACCAATTAACCACTTCATTCCCAATGAAACTTTACGTTCAGCGCGTACTTCTGTTGGTACTTGGAAGTTGGCACCACCCACACGACGGCTCTTAACCTCGACAGATGGCATCACATTGTTTAATGCTTTTTTCCAAGTTTCTAAACCGTTCTCTTTGGTACGCTCCTCAACCTTGTCCAATGCATCATAAAAAATAGTAAATGCAGTTGACTTCTTTCCGTCGTACATTAAGTTGTTTACAAACTTAGTTACTAATACATCCTTAAATTTAGGATCTGGTAATACGTAGCGCTTTTTTGGTTTCGCCTTTCTCATGTTGTTAGCTGTTTAATTTCGACCCAACCTTCTGCTTTAACATAGCATACTGGATCTTTCTGTTAAAAATTATTTCTTCTTACCTGTTGGAGCTGCTTGACCTGGTTTAGGACGTTTAGCGCCATACTTCGAACGAGATTGTAAACGACCAGTTACACCGGCAGTATCCAATGCTCCACGAATAATGTGGTAACGAACCCCTGGTAAGTCTTTCACACGACCACCACGGATCAAAACGATCGAGTGCTCTTGCAAGTTGTGACCTTCACCTGGAATGTAGGCATTCACCTCTTTTTGGTTTGTCAAACGTACACGCGCTACTTTACGCATCGCTGAGTTTGGTTTCTTTGGAGTCGTCGTGTATACACGAGTACAAACCCCTCTTCTTTGTGGACAAGAATCCAAAGCAGGTGACTTAGATTTCCAAGTCATTTGCTCACGTCCCTTGCGCACTAATTGCTGAATAGTTGGCATTTTAGCGTAATTACCTGTTTAATTATAAAATCATTTAATCCCTCTCAAGCATGTCAAACTCAATTAGATAGAGTTATCCCACACTAATGGGGGTGCAAAGTTAACAATAAGAAATAGAAAACAAAACGGGATTGTAGAAAATTATTTCAAAAAGCCACGAATCCCCATTTCCAATCCGCGCAGTTCCGCCAAACCACGCAAACGACCAATCGCCGTATACCCTGGGTTAGTCTTTTTCCCCTCTTGCAAATCATCCAACATGCGATGCCCATGATCTGGACGGAACGGTAAACGATAATCTTTTCTACCTTCAGCAATACGCTTGTCCTGCTCCTTCACCAAACCCTGCATCACGCCAAACATATCCACATCTCCATCCAAATGGTCTGCCTCATGAAAATTACCAAATTCATCCCGGCGGGTCGCACGCAAATGAATAAAATTAAAACGATGCCCTAAACGCGCTACCATACCCACTAAATCGTTGTCTTCTCGCACGCCATAGCTTCCCGTGCAGAAACACAAGCCATTGGCATTACTTTCATAAGCAGCCAATAATTGGTTGGCATCACTTTCCGTACTTACCACCCTTGGCAATCCTAATATTGGATACGGAGGATCGTCTGGGTGAATCGACAACATCACTCCCGCCTCCTCTGCAGCTGGGGTAATTTCCCGAATGAAATCATAGAGATTCGCACGTAATTCCTGCTCTCCTACGTTTGCATAGGTATCCAAAGCTTCTTGGAAAGACTTTAACGTAAAGCTCTCCTCCGAACCAGGTAAACCGGCAATGATATTGCGAATTAATTTATCTTGCTGTGCTTGTGTAGCTGACGCTAACCATTTTTCTGCCCGGGCGATTTGCTCCGCGGTGTAATGTTGCGCTGCTCCTGGACGCTTTAATAAGAACAATTCAAAAGCACAAAATTCGGCTGCATCAAATCGTAATCCCGTACTTCCATCTGGAAAACGGAAATCCAAATCCGTACGCGTCCAGTCTAGAATGGGCATGAAATTATAGCAAACGAGGTCTAATCCTGCTTTGCCAACATTCCTGATCGACGTCTTATAATTTTCTATGTATTGCTGGTAATTGCCCGATCGTGTTTTGATATCCTCATGAACCGGGATACTTTCAATCACAGACCATGTTAATCCTGCGGCTTCAATCAGCGCTTTTCGCTCCAAAATATCGTTTATTTCCCACACTTGACCATTGGAAATCTGATGCAATGCACTCACAATTCCTGTTGCCCCCGATTGGCGTACATCGGATAATTTAACGGGATCATTCGGTCCAAACCACCGCCATGTTTGTTCTAAAGCCATAATATACGTGTTACGTTCATCGGGTGACGTTCTCCGCTACCAAACAGCAGTTTCGAATTCAGCCCACGCTTTTTTATTTTTATACTGTTCTTAAAAGCTCAAATGGGTTAAAAATTACTTGGTCATTATTACACATATTTGATAAAAAAAACCTTGCCTGGATCCCGGACAAGGTTTTTGTAATCAAGCATTTATATACTTCCTAAACAATCTGCTGGAAGAGGTGCAAAAATAAGTGTTTTTTTAATAAGTAAAAATCTATCCATTGTTTTGGTGTGCATCACGTAACAAATCTGTTACCGTCTTTACAGGATTAAACGTTTCCAACGGAACCTCCACAAACACCGTATTCCAATAGGCCATCGCACCATTCCACAAACCTGGCAACTCTTGCGCTTTCAATCCACGACCATCTTTGGTTTTCTCCGTTATAAATCCAGTTGCCATATCCCGAAATGCCAATAAATCTAAGCCCCGTGGCGCACAAACCAAATCCACCGGATTAAAATGCGTCGATCCAGCAAACAGTTCTTTTTGGCCTGGATTGTTCATATCTACTTGAGCTGACTCAACCAATTGTAAGGATAAATTTCCCGTTTCATCCGGACACCAAAAAGGACCGCCACCCGGCTCTCCCGTATTCTTTACAACACCACAAACACGCGTAGGCCGAGCTAAAACAGACAAGAGCACATCAACTTGATCCGCCAAAAAAACCTGTTGGAAATCAGATGATGGCACATAACCCAAATAAGTACCCATAAAAACAAGCGCCTCCGCAATTAGTTCCTCCGAAGGATTCGCGCGCAACTTACTCGCGAACGATTCTGTTTTAGCTAATATAGAGACCAATAATCCACCCAATGCCTTTTTATATAAAATCGTCGAATCTTTAAGCGCATCAGGAACCACATTATCAATATTCTTGATAAAAATCACATCCGCTTGTAAGTCATTTAAATTCTCCAACAAAGCACCATGTCCCGCTGGACGAAATAATAGTGCTCCATCCGACTCCCTAAACAAGGTATTGTCCATATTCACCGCAACCGTATCCGTACTTGGCTTTTGCTCCGAAAAACTCAATTCATATCGGATACCAAAATATGCCTCCCAAACTGGAATCAAACGAGCTGCCAAGGCTTCAAAACGAGAACGGTGTTCCGGGGAAACGGTAAAGTGTAAACGTGCCAACGCTCCATCTGATGCATACAAGGCTGCCTCCACTAAGTGCTCCTCAAAAGGCGTTCGCGCACCCGTTTCATAGGTATGAAATTCCAATAAACCTTTGGGTAAAATTCCATATTCAAGCCCTGGGGAAGCCAATAAGCGTGATAAAACCTCCGTTTCGCCATCATTCGAGGTAATCCATTTTTTCAACGCTGGATAAAAAGCGAATTCCTGAATTTTTTCGAAAAACAAACGCGATTCCTTGTTGGACTCACCAGACGTCAAATGCTCAAACAATGACTTAAACATGCGCGTGGCAGCACCGGATGCTGGAACCATTTTTAATATCGATAACGCTGAACGCTCCTGTTCAAACAAACTGACAAAATCAGCTAATTCCACTTCGGAAAAGCGAATGATCCCATCTCCTACCGTTGCCGACTTCTCCAAAGCCATCCATGGAAACCCATTTTCAAAATATCCAACTTGTTGGCTTATTTCCTCCTCACTAATCCCTCTTGCCCTCAATTGGCCTAAATCCTGCTCATTCAACATGCTACATTTATTTTTATCGATTATAAAAATAAGCTTTGGCATAAATTCTACCGCATATTTCTTCAGTTTATTTTTAAAATAAAATCAAGCGGTCTCGATACACGCTTTTTTTGGTATTTTTGATTGAACAAATGGCGGATATTCATCACATATTAGCAAACTATTGGGGCCATAGCACCTTTCGACCACTCCAGCAGGAGATCATCGAATCTGTACTTAAGCAACAAGATACCCTTGCCTTACTTCCTACCGGTGGTGGAAAATCCATTTGTTTTCAAGTGCCCGCCATGGCTCAAGACGGGATTTGCATCGTTGTTTCGCCGTTGATTGCCTTAATGCAAGATCAAGTGGATCAGCTAACCCAACGAGGCATTCCGGCAGTAGCCATTTTTTCAGGCATGTCCAATCGACAAATTGATATCCTACTAGACAATTGCATTTACGGCGCAATCAAATTTCTATACATTTCCCCTGAACGCCTCAAAACGGATTTGTTTATTGCGCGTGCCAAACAAATGCAAATCAATTTGCTCGTTATCGATGAAGCACATTGCATCTCGCAATGGGGTTACGACTTCCGGCCGGCCTATTTAGAAATTATCAATTTCAAGCAATTAATTCCGGAATCTACCCCATGTATTGCGCTAACTGCATCTGCCAATCAGGAAGTCCAACAAGATATACTAGATAAATTACAGCTTAAAAACCCCAAGGTCTTTCAAAAAAGTTTCCAGCGAGCTAACCTATCCTATTCATGTTTGTGGGTGGAGGACAAAGAACCTCAACTGTTCAACATGCTAAAGAAGGTAGGCGGCTCATCGATTGTCTACGCACGCAACCGAAGAAAAACGCAGGAAATCGCTGCATATCTGCAAAAGCAAGGAATGAAAGCCGATTTTTACCATGCAGGCTTGAGTCCAGACCAACGAACCAGCCGACAAAAAGCATGGATCGCTAATCAAATCCAATGCATCGTGGCGACCAATGCCTTTGGGATGGGAATCGATAAATCAGATGTTCGCCTGGTTGTCCATGTGGATCTGCCAGACTCTTTGGAAGCCTATTACCAAGAGGCCGGTCGGGCAGGAAGAGATGAACAAAAAGCCTATGCCGTAGCGATGGTTGAAAAAAACGATCTGATCGAGCTACAGAAAAACTGGGAAAAATCATTCCCAAGTGCAGAGGTTCTTCAAAAAACCTACCAGGCCATGAGTAATTTCTTGCAAATCGCGGCAGGAAGTGGAGAACTAAGTACCTATGATTTTGACTGGACTGAAATGGCGCGCAGATTCCAATTACCCACCTCGGAGACGTTTTATGCACTAAAAACACTTGAATCTGAAGGTTTATTCCTGATGAGCGATGCTTTTCAAAATCCATCCAAAATCAAGATTCAGGTTAATGCAACCGAACTTTACGACTTCCAAATTCGAAATGAAAAATTCGAATCCTTCTTGAAGTTTTTACTGAGGCAATTTGGTGGGAATTTATACACCCAATTCGTTTCAATTTCTGAAGCTTCACTAAGTATCCAACTTAAAGTTCCTGTCGAAGAAATCGAACGTTACTTAAACCTATTGGCCAAATTCGAAATCATCGAATACGAAAAACAAAATGGGTTACCTAAACTTACCTTACTGACACCACGCGCAAACATCGATAATCTGCCCATTACCTGGTCCGAGTACCTACAAAAAAAAGAGCGCAGTAAATCAAAAATCGATGCCGTTGAATCCTATGTTCGTGACCAAAAAACATGTCGGACACGTAAGATCAGTGCGTATTTTGGTGAGCAATTACTCATTAATTGTGGCGTGTGTGATATATGTGTTCAGCGTAAAAAAGAACAAAATGGCCGCGCTTTCCCAGAAGGCATGGAAGTCGAGCAAAAATTAATTCTTAATTACCTGAAAAATGGGCCGATGACCCTAGAAGATTTGACCGACTGCCTCCGCCCACTCACGCGAACAGAGGCAGCTAAAGTCATTCAATTTTGCTTAGAAGCTGGTCAGATTAATTATACCTCAGCAGACACGATCGCCTTAGTTTCCTCCTGAAAAACGAATTGAACAGGCTTTTTAACTTGCTCCGTTAACAAGGCAAGCGCCAATACTTCCGTTGCATGTTCCACATAATGGAATCGAAGATCAGCAATGTAATGAGGCTCAATCTCCTCTACATCCTTGCGGTTCTTTACACACATGATGATTTCCTTAATTCCAGCACGTTTAGCCGCCAAAATTTTCTCTTTAATTCCACCCACTGGGAGGACTTTCCCACGTAACGTAATTTCGCCCGTCATCGCTAAATTCGATTTTACACGGCGCTGTGTTAATGCCGAAGCAATGGCAGTCAGCATCGTTATCCCTGCCGATGGACCATCCTTTGGAACAGCTCCTGCAGGAACGTGAATATGTAAATTATACTGATCAAAAATTCGGTAATCAATGCCGTAATCATCCGCATGTGCCTTCAAGAAACTTAAGGCAGCAACCGCCGACTCCTTCATCACATCACCCAGTTGGCCTGATAATGTCAGCTGCCCTTTGCCTTTATTTAGTAGCGTTTCGATAAACAAAATATCACCACCCACAGGCGTCCAAGCCAAACCAGTGACCACACCGGCATACTCATTATTCTCGTACGAATCATTTTCAAATACCTCTTGGCCCAACATCCGAACAATGTCAGCAGGTACAACTTTAGCAGGATAGGTTTCCCCGATGGCAATCGATTTGGTAATCTTACGAACGACACGACCAATCTCTTGCTCCAGTTTCCGAACGCCTGATTCACGTGTATATCCTTCGATTAATTTTTGGATTGCTGCATCAGATAAGGTAAAACTTGCCTTTTCTAAGCCATGCTCCGATTTCTGCTTGGGTATCAAATGTTTTTTAGCAATCTGCACCTTTTCCTCCATGGTGTACCCACTCACCTCAATGATTTCCATCCGATCACGCAAAGCTGGATGAATCGTATCCAGATTATTTGCTGTCGCGATAAACATCACACGCGACAAATCGTATTCTACTTCTAGATAATTATCTAAAAAACTATTGTTTTGCTCTGGATCCAACACCTCCAACAAGGCAGATTGTGGATCACCCCGATGATCTCCTCCTACCTTATCAATCTCATCTAAGATGAATACGGGATTGGACGACCCTGCCTTTTTAATATTTTGAATCACTTTTCCTGGCATCGCACCAATATAGGTTTTCCGGTGTCCGCGAATTTCAGACTCATCGTGCAAACCACCTAAAGCCATACGGACATATTTGCGCCCAAGGGCCTTGGCTACGGATCGACCCAAAGAAGTTTTACCAACTCCCGGAGGACCATAAAGGCATAAAATCGGGGCTTTCATGTCACCCTTCATTTTCAAAACTGCCAAATATTCAATGATGCGTTCTTTGACTTTTTCCAAGCCAAAATGATCCGCATCCAATACCTTTTTTGCCTTTATCAGATCAAAATTATCTTTCGAATATTCCGACCATGGTAAGTCGACCAAAAGCTCCACATAATTCATGAGCATCGGGTATTCGGGCGACATGGAATTGGTACGCTGTAATTTGGAAAGTTCTTTATGAAAGAAATCATTGACCTCTTTCGTCCATTTTTTCTTAGCTGCCTTCGCACGCAATCCATCCAGTTCTTGCTCTGGACTTTCCACTCCTAACTCCTCTTGTAAAACTTTGATTTGTTGGCGTATGTAATAATCCCGTTGCTGCTGATCAATATCACTCGATGCTTTACTTTGTATTTCGCGTTTCAACTCCAGCAATTGGATGTCGGTGAGCATGTGCTCCAACAACCTAGTTGCTTGCTCAATACCGTCAAGCGTCTCTAACAAGGCCTGCTTTTCGATTAATTCCGCGTTGATATTGGATGACAAGAAATGCACCAAATACGAATTGGATTCTATATTATCGAGTGCAATTTGAGCCTCCCGAGGAATCTCAGGATTTAAGTTTAAAATCTTAGTCGCGTTTTCCTTGAGCGTTGAAATCAAGGCTTTGTTTTCCTTGTTCAATTTCTTCGGAAAGGTATCTTCAATGTAGGCTACTTTTGCGATTAAATTAGGTTCGGTTTTGATGTAATCTTTTACTTCAAATCGCTTGCGGCCTTGGACGATAATGGTCGTATTTCCGCCCGGCAGCACAAACATTTTTATGATGTGACCTACGGTTCCAATCTTATATAAATCGTCCGGCTGGGGTTCTTCCTTAGAATTGTTGGCTTGCACCAAAACGCCGATTGTCCGATCCCCTTTATATGCTTTCTTAACAAGTCGAACGGATTTTTGTCGGCTTACTGTAATCGGTATCACCATCCCTGGAAACAAAACAATATTGCGAATGGGAAGTATGGGTAGTTCTTCTGACAAAACGCCCATTTTGTCATCTTGCCCCATCCCCTCTGATCCGATCGGGATCAATTCTATATTCTCAAAATCAGACATGTCTGATAAGCGCAAATGCTTAAAAAGGTCGTTTGAATTATTCATACACACTATTTAAAATTTCCCCCTCGATTTAATTCCAGAAGTGGGACCCTAATTATCAATTTTCATGCCACATGACCATTTGGCAGACATTCACCTATTCGAGCCGTTGAACCCATTCGTTTTTACGGAACAAATAACTTCGTTTTTGGCTATTTCGTACCACTTGCAATAGATTGGTTTGATCGGGGAATGAATCGGCCAACAAGCTATTTTCAATAAAAACACCGGATAGTTCTTGATCAGAGGGTATTTCGAGATAAACCCAGATCATATCGTCGACAGACTCCCAACCAATCCATCGGTACGGGGTAGTTCTTTTTTGATTCACCTGAATGCCAAAATAATTTCGGACATATTTCTCTAAAATGGGATCGACTTGCGGGTTTTTATGAAATGAAAATGGGGCTCCAGTAAATTGACTAATACCTAAAGTTAAATCATCTTCAAAAAGCCGAATGCTGATTTCCCATACTTTATCCTTTGCATTATAGATACAATCGCCCACACTAGAATGGAACGGATGCAACGAACGCCCAAAAATGGGCGTCGTCAATAATAGCAATAGGATTAATTTGGCTCTCAAACTTAGAAGAATGCTTTAAAAATATCGTTGCCAAATGTATAGGCCATTAAGGCTAATAAGATCAACATACCTACTTGCTGGGCCTTTTCCAATACCTTTTCGGAAGCAGGTTTCCCCGTAATCATTTCATAAATCAAGAAAATCGCATGTCCTCCATCCAAGGCAGGAATAGGCAAAATGTTCATGAAGGCAAGTGCCATGGATAACAATCCGGTCAACATCCAGAAACGCGTCCAATCCCAGACTCCGCCAAACATTTGAGCAATACCAATGGGGCCACTTAACGCCTTTGAAGCAGAAACATCACCAGAAGCGATTTTCTTAAATCCACGCACGTTATCTGAAATAACTGAAAATGCCCGACCAGAACCAATGCTTACTGCTTGGCCAAAATTATAGTCCTCGTGCGTCATTTGAATTAACAATTCAGGGGCAAATCCAATTTGGCCTGTTTTTGCGACAACCATTTCTAAGGTATCTGCTTTGCCTTGACGGAGAATTCCTAAACGAATAGGCTTACCTGCTTCTTTCGAAATCGCTTCTTTTGCCTCATGGTAAAAGTGAATTGGCGTTTGATTAACGGAAGTAATGTAATCCCCCTCTTTTAACCCGGCTGAGAATGCCGGCAACATCTCTCCTGAAGATCCTCCAAACATCGAAGGCTGCTCTGGCGCCGCAACTGCTGCTACTTTAAAAGCAGCCATTGGCTCAATGAAACCAGCTTTTTTATCGCTCAATTTCTCAATAAAATCAGAAGGAATTTTGACCTCAATCGTTTGGTCGCCACGTAATACGGTGTAGGAAGAATTATCGCCCAATAACACATCGGAAGTACGCAAGTCGGCAAGCGACTTAAAATCCGAACCATTTACTTTCACAATTTTATCACCTGTTTGTAGACCAATTTGCTTACCCAGTTCAAGTGCAACAATTCCGTTCTTATTTAATTCCGTTTTTGAAATGAAGTTATTGCCATTGGAATAGGTCAAACAAACAAAGATGACCACACCCGTGATTACGTTTACGATTACACCACCAAGCATCACAATTAGTCGTTGCCAAGCTGGTTTCGCACGGAATTCCCACGGTTCAGGCTCTTTAGCCAAGTCGGCCGCATCCTGCGTCTCATCAATCATTCCAGCAATAGATACATATCCACCGAGCGGGAACCAGCCAAGACCATATTCAGTATCCCCTACCTTCTTTTTGAATAAGGCAAAATTCAATACGGTGGGAATTGGGAAAAGAAAATCAAAAAACAGATAAAATTTTTCTACGCGCATTTTGAACCATTTGGCCGTAATAAAGTGGCCAAACTCGTGTAACGTAACTAAAATCGACAGCCCTAAGATCAACTGCCCTGCCATAATCAAACCTTCCATACCTATTTCTTTAATTTAGAAACCCATTCCTGGGCCATTATTCGTGTAGTTTTATCTGTATTTACGTAATCCTCTAAGCTCGGCGAAGTCAAAAAAGTTCCCTGAGCCATGCAGTTTGCCAACAAATCTGACATCTGCAGGAATCCGATTTCATCTTTCAAAAATGCGTCAACGGCTACTTCGTTGGCAGCATTTAAAATACAAGGCATATTACCTCCTTTTTCTAATGCTTGAAACGCAAGGCCTAAATTTCGAAATGTTTCCACATCCGGTTGTTCAAAAGTCAAGGATGCGTAGTCTTTGAAATCAAATCTTGGGAAATTCGCCTGCATGCGATTGGGATATCCTAAGGCAAATTGAATCGGTAATTTCATGTCGGGCAAGCCCAATTGCGCCTTGATTGAGCCATCCTCAAATTGAACCAGCGAGTGAACTATTGATTGCGGATGAACCACCACATCGATTTGGGAGGCTTGTACATCAAACAACCAAGCGGCTTCAATCACCTCCAAGCCCTTATTCATAAGACTAGCAGAATCAATGGTAATCTTCGCCCCCATAGTCCAATTGGGGTGTTTCAACGCTTGGGCTCTTGTTACTTGAGCCAAATCTTCGCGCTTCTTTCCGCGGAATGGACCTCCAGAAGCAGTCAAAATGACCTTTTCAATCGGATTGTGCGACTCGCCCATCAGACATTGAAAAATGGCTGAATGTTCTGAATCTACTGGTAAAATGGGCACACCCATTTCACGCGCTAATGGCATAATAAGTGCACCAGCGACAACCAATGTTTCTTTATTGGCTAAGGCTATTGGCTTACCTGCTTTGATTGCTTTCACGGTAGGCAGTAAACCAGCATATCCGACCAAAGCCGTCAAAACAACATCTACATGATCATAGCAAACAACTTCTTCCAAGGCGTCTGCTCCAGCTAAAACTTCAATAGCTGCTCCTGAAAGCGCATTTTTGACAAATGTATATTTTGCCTCATCACCGATGACCACCTGACTTGGATGAAATTGAATGGCTTGTTCGACTAATAAATCGGCGTTTGATTGCGCTGTTAGTACGGCAACCTCAAACGCATCGGGATGCTGCTTGATAACGTCCAACGCTTGTGTTCCGATGGATCCCGTTGATCCTAAAATGGCGATCCGTTTAATCATAGCATGGCTTTGATTTGTTGAACAAATGTTAACCAAACTTGCGGATAAGTCAGTGTCATGAAAACGATACCATAAAGCGCACCGTACAAATGAGCTGAATGATTTACATAATCGCGTCCACGCTTATCCATTTCGATCGAATACCAGGTAAACAATCCTGCGTAGATAAATCCGGGAATACCTAAGAGGCCAAAAAGATAAATTTTCTCGGTAGGAAAGAATAAAATTCCTGCAAAAATGACGGCCGAAACAGCTCCTGAAGCTCCCAGGGAATTAAAATATGGATTTTTTTGCTGCTTGAAATAGGTAGGTAAATCTGCTGCAACGATAGCCGATAAATAAAATAGCACGAACATGGCCACCCCATATCCAGGAAATATCATGTTAAAAATGTACTCTAATTGACCTCCAAAAAAGTAAAAAGAGAACAGGTTAAAAAACAAATGAGTAAAGTCGGCATGAATAAACCCAGAAGTAATAAACCGCCAATATTCATGCTTTTTAGCAATTCGATATGGATTCATGGTCATAGCATTCATCCAGCTAGACTTTTGCATAGCTAAAACGGAGATTGCCACGGTAATTACCATGACCAGTAAGCTAATTGACATTGATTGATCCATAATATAAAAAAGCTCCGCGAGGAAGCTTTGACAAGACTACAAAACTACACTAAACTTCTCGATCAACCAACCCGGCCATAAACTTGCTCAAGGCAGATTTTTTATCTGGTTCGATGGAAAGTAACCCAACGGCTTCAAAAGCTTGATCAAAATACGCATTGATTTTGGCCTCCGTTTCTTCTCGAATTCCCAAATCTGTATAGAGCTGAGTTACAGCCTGTACTTTTTCCAGAGGATTTGGGTTTGGTCTTTGTATCCAATCTGTGAGTGACGCTAACTGCTCCCCTTTGGCAGTTTCAAAAGCACGTATCAACAAATAGGTTTTTTTATTTGCCAGGATGTCTCCCCCTACTTGCTTACCAAATTTCTCCGGGTCACCGTACACATCAAGTAAATCATCTTTCAATTGAAAGCCTAAACCTACCGCTTCACCAATCGCATACAATGCCTGGGAAGTTGGCTTATCCATTTCTGCCAAAATTGCGCCCATCTCCATGGATAACCCAATTAATACCGAAGTCTTTAATCGAATCATTTCGATGTATTCCTCCACGCTAACTTCAGCACGCATCTCGAAATTCATGTCCATTTGTTGGCCCTCACAAACCTCTGCAGCTGTCCGATTAAAACGCGTCAATAGATACTGATAGGCATTTAAACTCAAATGGTCACATTGATTTAGATATTGGTAGGCATTAACGAGCATGACATCCCCCGAGAGAATGGCGATGTTGTCATTCCATTTTTCATGGACGGTAGGCTTGCCTCTACGAAGCGGCGCTTTGTCCATAATGTCGTCGTGCATCAGCGTGAAATTGTGGAAAATTTCAATCGACAAAGCCGAAGGAACCACTTTTTCCCAATCTGATTTAAATAGGGCGTAGCTCAACAAACATAAGACGGGGCGAATACGCTTCCCTCCCAATTGCATGAGGTATTGAATTGGATCATACAATTCTTTGGGCTCCTTACCCATTTGTTGGCGACTTATCTCTGCTTCTAAGGCAGGCAAAAATGCGTGTGTCATATTATCTATCTACTTCGCCCATCACTAAGTCCATGGAACCGATGATGGCTACTAAATCTGCTAAATAGGCCCCTTTGGCCAAATAAGGAATTACGGAAAGGTGGTGAAATGAACAGGCGCGCACCTTCATGCGTGATGGTATGTCTGATTTCCCATCGGCCCGAACAAAGAATCCGAGTTCTCCTTTCGGATTTTCAGCCCTTACGTACATATCTTGTGCGACTGGTCGTATTTTTTTCGGGACAAATTCCTGCGGATTAAACGCTGGTGTACGCTTATGTTCGCCAGTTAGTGCTTCCAAACATTGCTCAATAATTCGAATGGATTCAATGCATTCAAGTACGCGCACATGATTTCGATCCCAGCAATCACCCGTTTGACCGTGTAAACCTGCCCCGACAGGAATATCAAATTCCAATTCAGGATAAACGGAATAACCATCTACACGACGTAAATCAAATGCCAAACCTGAACCACGTAATACTGGACCAGTACAGCCAGTATTTATGGCTAGATTTAGAGGCAAAATACCTACATTGGCCGTACGCTTAATGAAAATACTATTTCCTTCGACGATATCTTGGACTTCCCGAATCGTATTTTTTAATACGGGGATTAACTCCGCAGTACGCTCTTCAAAGCCTATGGGCAAATCGTAAAACAATCCACCAACCCATACGTAGTTATACAACATCCGGGCACCGGACAGCCATTCCAATAAGCGTTGAATGTGCTCGCGATCACGCATGAGCCATAAAAATGGTGTGTATGCGCCAATATCCAAACCATAGGTCCCAACAGCCACACAATGTGAAGCGATGCGATTTAATTCTGCAACTAAAACACGAATGTATTCAATGCGTTTGGGTAGGGTTCCCGTTATGCCCAACATCTTTTCGATACCCATCACGTAGGCGTGTTCTGAGTTCATGGAGGCCATGTAATCAAGTCGGTCTACGTAAGGAATGATTTGATTGTAGGGCAAAGATTGGGCGTGTTTTTCGAAGCAGCGATGCAAATAACCTAAGTGCGGGACCACGTCAACAATAAGTTCCCCATCTGAAATGACTTCCAATCGTAATACACCGTGCGTAGATGGGTGTTGTGGCCCGAGCGAAATGATCATCTCTTCTGCTTTCAAGTCGGCCAAATCATATTGATTAGGATCTGAAAGCTGAAAATTCTCCGGACGGAAATCGTATTGAATGGAATTCATTAAACAAAAATGAAGAAACTATGGGAGAAATAAAAGCCTCCAAGATGTATTTGAGCGGTATCTTCAGTTAACAGATTGAAATTATCTGTTTTTTCATAGATATTTTCAATAAAGGTTTTGGCAAAAAAAATAATTCTTCTACCTTTGCAATCCGTTTCGAACAGAGGCGTAACCAATTTACAATTATGGCAAAGAAAGGAAATCGCATTCAGGTAATCTTAGAATGCACGGAGCACAAAGAGTCGGGTCTACCAGGAATGTCTCGTTATATTACAACGAAGAACCGTAAAAACACGACTGCACGTATTGAGTTGAAGAAATACAACCCAGTATTGAAGAAAGTTACTCTACACAAAGAAATTAAATAGGTTTAATACCCAGGAATTATGGCAAAGAAAGTAGTTGCAACACTAAAGAAAGAAGGAGGCGTTAAGTACGCTAAAATCATTAAGGCGGTTAAAAACCCAACGACAGGTGCGTATACCTTCAAAGAAGAGATTATTCTTCAAGATGAAGTTAATGCAGCGTTGAAAAACTAATTTTTTTCGTCGGCACATTTTTAGCTAGAATATTTGAAGTCCCTTCATCAGGGACTTTTTTTTATTACCTTCACCTCATAAAATACGCACAAGCGGATGGGATTATTTGATTTTTTCAAGAAGAAGCCGGCTCCTGAGGAGCAAGCAGACCTCGAGCAGGCCTTAGATAAAGGCTTGGAAAAGACCAAGGAGGGCTTAATTTCAAAGATGGGTCGTGCGGTTTTGGGGAAATCCAAAGTTGACGATGATGTATTAGATGAGCTGGAAGAAATCTTATTGACATCGGATGTTGGCGTAGCCACCACACTAAAAATCATTGAGCGCATTGAGCGTCGTGTGGAACGCGATAAGTTTGTTTCTACAGAAGAATTAGATCAAGTATTACGGGAGGAGGTTGCGGCGTTATTGGATGAGAATAAATCATACGACATTGAAAATGCGTTTGCAGAACCTAACCAAAAACCTTATGTCATCATGGTCGTAGGTGTTAATGGGGTTGGAAAAACGACGACCATTGGAAAATTGGCCTCCCAGTTTCACCAAAATGGATTAAAGGTTGTTCTAGGAGCGGCGGACACGTTTCGTGCAGCAGCAGTGGACCAATTGAAACTTTGGGGAGAGCGCGTAGGAATCCCGGTCATTGATCATGGAATGAATACCGATCCGGCAGCTGTTGCTTATGATGCGGTGAAACAGGCCGTGGATATGCAGGCTGATATCGTAATCATTGATACGGCGGGCAGATTACACACCAAAGTTAACTTGATGACTGAACTAGGCAAAATCAAACGTGTCATTCAGAAATTCATTCCTGAGGCTCCGCATGAAGTATTGCTCGTTCTGGATGGATCTACAGGTCAAAATGCATTTATTCAGGCACAAGAATTCACGAAAGTTACTGAAATCACGGCACTCGCAATTACCAAATTAGATGGGACTGCGAAGGGTGGTGTGGTCATAGGGATTTCGGATCAATTCAAAATTCCGGTTAAATACATTGGGGTTGGCGAAAAAGTATCTGACTTGCAAGTGTTTAATAAGACCGCTTTTGTCGATTCCATTTTCGCGAAGAGGTAAAACTAAGTTGCTAATTGATGATGCTTAGAAAATCGCTCACAAATTTATTCGTCCTACTTTCCTTTTTGACCTTTTTATTTGTAGAGCTTAGTTCACATTGGAGTCAAATGACTTCAATCAATGCGCGTATATTTTGGGCAATTGCATTACCACTAAGCATATACTTTACATTTGATAAGTCTACTTGGACATATTCTAAGTCTAAAATTTCAACGTTAAATCTTAACGGATTTGAAAAACTTTCTGTAATCGGATTATGCTCGATTCTATTAATAAATTTCTATTTAGGAATTGCTGCTCCACCCAATAACTATGATAGCCACACGTATCATTTAAGTAGAATCATTATTTGGATAGAAAATAAAAATGTAGATCATTTTCCTACCATTTTATTCCAGCAACTCAATCATAATGTATTAGGGGAATACTTAATTTGTCAAACCTTTTTACTATTTAAAACCGATAGAATCGCGTTCTTGATTCAGTTTTGCGCACAACTTTCCGCTATTTTTTCAGCAACACTTCTTGCTAAAAACCTGAATAAGGATAGAAGCTTTCAATTAATTATCAGCTTACTAATTGTTTGTATTCCAATTGGAATCTATGAATCAACTTCAACGCAAATCGATTACATCGCCGCTTTCTTTGTGATATTTTTCATCAATCAAATTGCTGAAATTTCAATCAAGAATGACAATAGATTTCAAAGTATAATTTATGCATCACTTGCGTTAGTTTTAGGTGCATTCACAAAATATACTGCACTACTTTATTGTTTCCCTTTTAGTATTTACTTCGGCCTCAAATTGATTAAATCAGGAAAAATAAAAACCATTGGGTTATTATTATTTACTGGACTTGCATTGTTTTTTCTAATTTTTTCAAGTTTTTTCATGCGAAATTTTGAGGTATTTGACTCCATTTTAGGTGTCTCAAATACGTCACAATTAGCAACTGAAAGAATACCAAATCTATATTTTTCATGGAAAGCGGGACTTGTCAACTTTATTAAAAATTTAGGCCTACATGCAGGTATCCCGTTTGCACAGTTTAATTCATTTGTGGATAGTATCATCCATAACATGGAACAATTAATTGGATTTAAACCTAATGACCCTTCGTTTCAATTGGATGAGTACCAAACTAGATTTTCTTTAAATGAAGACACTGCTCCGAATACGCTTCACTTTTACGTAGGATTGATATTATTAATTTTCGGAAGACTCTCAACTAAATTCAAAGAGCACAAATTCCTGTTTACCATTACATTTTTAGCCTATTTAGGGATATTTTTATCGAGCTTGATATTTAAATTTCAACTTTGGTCTTCTAGAACTCAAATCCCTTTTTTCATACTAAATAGCTTTATTATTTC
This sequence comes from uncultured Cytophagaceae bacterium, assembly GCA_903898715.1. GTDB lineage: Bacteria > Bacteroidota > Bacteroidia > Cytophagales > Spirosomataceae > Aquirufa > Aquirufa avitistagni. The sequence goes on along the minus strand of CAIUGL010000012.1, from coordinate 29,290 downwards.
GCAATTTATTTCAGAAGTAGGGAAATTGTATAAATACATTTGGGTCTCTATTTTTATTCTTTATGGTGTTGTTATAAGTGTCACTAATCCAAGTAAACCACTAATAAATGTTAAATATTTAATTAAACAGAAGTTAGCTTATGTTCCTAAAAGTCTAATACCCGGCAGACTATCAAATAAAAAAATTCCACCATCTCTGGCACCATTTTATCAGGCAATGTCAACCGAAAATATTATGCTAAAGCAGGGAGTAACACAAGATTATTCGAATAGAAGAATTGTTTTTAACAAATTAGAACAAGCTGGATATTATGATGAAGAAAAATTTAATTTACTAGCGGGTATTCCAGTAGACAAAATTTACTTTACTGTTTATAAACCAGAAGAAAGACCGATTATCAAGCACTTATTAACAAATATTCAAAATTCAGAAAATATAGGTTTAGCTTTTAATAGACAGGAAGGATTTTACTTTTATTGGGCTTATCTAAATTTGTTTAAGGAAATTAATTGTGATATGCGTTACATTGGATTTTTGAATCCAAAATTTAAAGAAATTTCAAAAAAACAGGGTCTTTTTCGCTGTAAATATATTTTAACAGATGATATTACCCATTTTTTGAAAGTCTTTAAAAATAAAAACAACATTCAATCTATTTCAATTGACAAACAATTTGCTCTAATTAAGCTACATCAACAAGAAGTTAATCCGTATTTATTTAATTAACTTCGCCCATGTATCTTTTAACGAAACGGTTCGATTAAATACTAAATGATCTAGTGTTGAGTCTTTATCAAGGCAGAAATATCCTTTACGTATAAACTGAACAGCTTCTTCAACTTTTGCTTGTTTTAAGCTAGGTTCTACAAAAACGTTTGTAATCACATCGAGTGATTCAGGATTAATGAATTTTGTAAAATCATCCCCTAATTCCCCCGCATCCTCAACGATAAGCAATCGATCAAATAAACGAACTTCTGCTTGAATAGCATGTGGAATTGATACCCAATGAATCGTACCCTTTACATGTATGCCAGATGTATCTTGGCCCGACTTAGACTCGGGAATATAAGTTGCGTGAATCTCTTTGACAGAACCATCGGAGTTCAATTCGAATTGATCACAAGTGATAATATAAGCCCCTTTTAAACGTACTTGAAGTCCTGGACCAAGTCTGAAAAACTTTTTCGGAGGGTCAACCATGAAATCATCCCGCTCAATGTAGAGTTCTTTTGTAAAAGGAACGATACGTTTACCTGTTTCAGGATCTTCTGGATTATTTTCAATCATCAAATCTTCGACTTGACCATCTGGATAGTTTGTGATAATTAATTTCACGGGATCCATGACAGCCATGACGCGGTCAGCCGATTTATTCAAATCCTCACGGATACAGAATTCCAACAAACTGATATCAATTAGGTTATCGCGCTTCGCCACACCAATTCGATCGCAAAAATTACGGATGGACGCAGCCGTATAACCTCGTCGGCGTAATCCCGAAATAGTAGGCATGCGCGGATCATCCCAGCCGCTAACTAATTTTTCGTTCACCATTTGCAACAATTTGCGCTTACTCATGACGGTATGTGATAGATTTAAGCGCGCAAATTCGTACTGATGGGTTGGGAAAATTTCTAATTTATTGATAAACCAATCGTATAAGGGACGGTGCACATCAAACTCTAGCGTACAAATAGAATGCGTAATTCCTTCCATGGAGTCACTTTGTCCATGAGCAAAGTCGTACATCGGATAAATACACCATTGATTACCAGTGCGGTGATGAGGAACGTGCCTAATGCGATACATTAAAGGATCTCGCATATGCATGTTGGGGTGTGCCATGTCTATTTTGGCTCGTAAAACCTTGGCACCATCAGGGAACTCGCCATTACGCATAGCTTTAAACAAAGCTAAATTTTCTTCGACAGAGCGGTCGCGAAATGGGCTATTTGTTCCAGCTGTCGTGGGCGTTCCTTTTAGAGCAGCAATTTCTTCAGCAGAGGAATCGTCCACATAAGCCAAAGATTTTTCGATTAGGCTGATAGCAAATTGGTAGATTTGCTCGAAATAGTTAGAGGCATATAATTCATTCTCCCACTGAAATCCCAACCAGGAAACATCATGCTTGATCGAATCAACATATTCTGTTTCCTCAGTCATCGGATTGGTATCATCAAAACGTAAATTCGTACGACCACCGAAGCGTTGGGCAAGTCCAAAATTCAAACAAATACTTTTGGCATGGCCAATATGTAAGTATCCATTAGGCTCAGGCGGGAATCGAGTAAAAATCCCATCAGGATATTTACCTGCTGCCAGATCATTTTGAACAATCTCTTCTAAAAAATTCAACGACTTCGAATGCAACTCTTCCATTTAATCAATGATTGTTAAAACTTAATTACTTCATCAAATTTTTTGTATCCCTAACACTTGGAATCAAGCTTCAAATTTAAACAATATTTCATGAATGCCGACAGTCGATTCTGATAATTCCTTGGATGAAAAAAATGGACAAAAAGTGACCTAACGATAAATTTCTTCTGTAAATCAGAAAAAAATTTTTAACTTGTGGCTTGGAAAATTATAAGTAAAAAAAATCCAAATCATCTACTCAATTATTTCTTACGATAATGACTAAATTATTCAAATTTAACCTCATTGCTGCACTTACTATATTAACTAGTGTTGCTGCATTCGGACAACAAGCCAAAATAGATGGCAAAGTTGGCACAAATATTACAATTGCGGGCGTTGACCGTTACGCAAGTAAATTTGTTGCAACAGGTTGCCCTAGCCCATATACATACGATTGGAAATTTGAGTCAGCAAATGGAATTGTTTCAGAACTTGAGGACTCTTGGGATTTGGCGTATGGGTCTGGATCAGGCGCTGATGGTCGTGTTAATGTTGAAACAGTAGTATTAAATAATCCGGCTAGTGATGGAAAAGATCCGTATTCATATTTAGTAAGATGTAAGAGTCCAAGTGGGGAATTCGGAACATATAGTCGTGTTTTCATTCGTATGATTCCACGCATTAGTGATTACAAACCCTCCATTTCAGTACAACGCTTAGAATGTTCAGATGCAGATGATACTAATACAGGTACTACTCGTTTGCGCGCTGATGGTTGTTTTGGAGCAACACGTTGGGTTACACCACTTGGAAATACCTATAATGCAGGTGATGAATATTTAACATTATCTGGTAACCTATTTCAAGAAGGTACATATTCTGCTGAATGTACTTACAATAATGTAGTGGGTTTAGAAGGTTTTTACTCTCAGAAAGGGTTTAGATTTGGCTTAAGACGCGCTATTGGAGCACCTAACGTTTCAATTTCGGCGGTTGGTCCTCCGGATGCATTTACCAAAGAAGTTTGTAAAGGAGAAAGCGTAGTTATTAACTCGACATACAACCTAAACAAATACAGGCCATATGTAGATTTCACTTGGTTTGTTGAAGAGGCAGAAACAAAAGGATTATATCCTGCAGGTGCAAGAGGTGCAACAGGCACAGAAACAGAGACTTTAACTGCAAAATTAATTGCAGATAACAGTAGAGGTAAGTACTTTATTCAATTAAGACCAAAAGAGGCAGAATGTCCAATAAAAACGTCAAATGAAATTTTGTTGTGGTATATTAAACTACCTAAACCAACTATCGTTGGAAATCCAAAATATTGCCTAGACGCAACTACAACTTTAGCTGTTAAAGATTCTGCATTCGTAATTAATCAAGGTTACCAGTACAACCCATCTGATGCGGCAAATAGTAAACCAACAAGACCTGCATCTTTCAACTGGTTTGTTAATGGTGTTGCGGCTCCTAGTTATGGAACAAAACCTACGTTTGTAATTGGTAGCAATGTGTCCGTTTCTGTGAACTACATTTCAAACTACGGTTGTACATCAGATCGATCAGATTCGGTAGCCGTAACAAATTATGAGCGTCCAGTAAAGCCAACAATCAAAGCGTTGACTCCTACAGGATTCTGTGAAGACAAACCAATTCAAGCTAGATTAGAATCTTCAGACTTGCCTAATGGTCAGCCAACCAAGTATTTGTGGAACAATGCTTTGACAACTAAAATTATCGATATTTCAAAGATAGGTTTCTTTACAGTTCGTACGATAGACACCTTAGGTTGTTTCTCATTGCCATCTGATACAACTGAAATTAAAGTATTTAAATTGCCAGCAGCACCGACGGTTGCAGTAGAAAATGGATTATCTCCGATTTTCTGCCAACGTTCTGATGCAGACTTTAATGTGTTCAATGCCGTTAACTTAGTTGCTACGACTAATTTTACGACAAACTGGTTCGTTAATAAAGGAACAAGCTCAGTTTCTACAGGTAAAGTTTTTACAGGTGTTAGAACGAGTGGATCTTATTCAGCCAAAGTAACGGACGGAAATGGCTGTATCTCTCTTTTCTCTAGCGAGATTAAGGTAATTGTTCAAGAAAATCCAGTTTCACCTAATGCATCTATCGTTAAAGAAGGAGTATATACCTTAAAGGCATTAAACTTCTTAGCTACAGATGGCGCTGGTAAAGGCGGTGATTACGAATGGAAATTTGGAACAACGTTATTGAATCCTAAATCATTTATCACGAAGGTGAAGACTGCAGGAGATTATACCGTTAGAAGAAAGTATGCATACGTAATCGAAGGGACTCCATTAAATTGCTTTACGAGAACAGTGAGCTACAGCTATGCAGTAGATCCTGAATTCTCAGGTGTTGCGATTTATCCAAATCCAGCTACAGCAGGAAACATCGATATCCAAATCCTAGAGGATTGGTCAAATGCTGATGTAATGATCTTCGATATGGTAGGACGCTCAGTATTCTCAGGTAAATTGGAAAATACACTAGGCACAAACAAACTAAATGTATCTGGCCTAGCAAACGGAATTTACATTTTACAAATCAAAGCAGCGGAAGACAAATCATTCGTTGGCAAGATTATTGTAAACAAATAAAATTCTTCTAATATCTTTAAGCCGCTCTCCCAAAAGAGCGGCTTTTTTTATGATGAAAAAATACATGCTAATTTGCTTCATAGGTATCGTAAGCCAAAGTTTTGGCCAATGGATAACCGTTGACATACCAACCAAATCGTCCTTTAGAGCCTTAAAGTCTTTAGGTCAAGAGATATGGGCAGGTGGTACGCAAGGCACATTTGGCCATTCTTCAGATGCTGGTAAGACTTGGAGAGTCATGCAAATTCCGGGTGCTGAGAAACTTGATTTCCGAGATCTGGTTATTCTTAACAAACAAGAAGTTTTACTCATGAGTGCGGGACCATCTGAAGAAGGGAAAGCGAGTATATGGCATACACTAGATGCAGGCGAGAATTGGAAAATAGTATTTGAAAAGAAGGAACCTGGATTTTTCTTTGACTGTATGCAATGGGATATTAGCCAACAAGAAGGCTGGCTTTTAGCAGATCCAATCCAACAAAAACTTACCTTATTCCAAATAAGAAACAATATATTTACCCAAATTGACACAGCAAATTCTCCGTTACTTCAACCTAAAGAAGCATTCTTTGCGGCTAGTGGATCAAGTTTAAGTATGCAAGGCGATCATTTGTTGCTGACAGGCGGTGGCGGTACGCTTGCTCGAATTTACCAGAAAAATAATCCAAAATCAGCGTGGACTTATACGGAGACTAACATACCAACCGGGGAAGCCAAAGGCTATTTTTCAATTGGTTCGAAAAATAAGAAAACATTTTGGGCTGTAGGTGGAGATTACCGAAAGTTAAATGAGAGTTCCATCCCAATATTGACAACGCAGGATGGCGGGAAAAGCTGGCAGGAATTGAATACTACTCCCCCCTTCTACATGGAAAAGGTGATTTGGGCTAAACCATATTGGATTGTATCCGGACCTAGTCAAAGCGCGGCCTATCATGAAAAAAAGAAACAATGGAAAATCTTAGGTCCTAGCTCCTATCACAATATCATACAAGTAGGAGAAGAAATCTGGGGAATCGGAGCGAAAGGCCAATTAGGGAAAATCAGCCTTTCGTCGATTGATAAATTATTTCTTGCGAAAAAATAAGGAGATGGGAGTCCCATCCAATTGAAAATTCTTTCGCATTTGATTCTCTAAATAACGCTCATAACTCTCTTTAATATACTGAGGTAAATTACAGAAGAAAATGAACGTTGGGTATGGTGTAGAAACCTGCGTACAATATTTAATTTTAATATATTTCCCTTTCCAAGCTGGTGGTGGATAGCTTTGGATAACGTCCAACATCACATCGTTTAATTTGGATGTAGATATTTTTTGTGAACGATTTTCATATACCTGAAGCATCATTTCCAAAACTTGGAAAATTCGCTTCTTCTCCATCACAGATGTAAATATCACTGGCATGTAATTCAATGGAGCCATTCGTTCTTTGATAGCCTTTTCAAGTGCGTTTGCCGTATTGGTATCTTTCGCAACCAAATCCCACTTATTCACCATCAAGACAATGCCTTTCTTAGCTTTATCAGCCATACTGACAATATTCATGTCTTGTGCCTCTAAACCTGTTAATGGGTCAATCGTAGTCGCATCAATCAATATGATAGCAATATCGCACTCCTCTAAGGCCTTAATAGAACGAAGAACCGAATAATACTCAATATTATCATCAATACGCGCCTTACGACGTATACCTGCGGTGTCCGTGATTATAAAATCTTTTCCATAAAGCGTGTAGCGGTTTTGAATCGCATCACGTGTCGTACCAGCCATATCGGTGACAATCGAACGATCACGTCCAAGCAACGCATTTAAAAAGGATGATTTCCCTACATTCGGGCGTCCAAGAATAGCAACACGCGGAACGCCTGCCTCCGGATTTTCAATTCCTTCATCTTTAAAATGAGAGATCATTACATCCAACATATCTCCAGTGCCACTACCACTTTCTGCTGCAATTGGAAAAGGGTCTCCTAAACCTAGCTCATAAAATTCCGCTGAAGCCATCGCTTTTTCATGCGTATCGGCCTTATTAGCTACTAAAATGACAGGTTTTTTTGACCGACGTAATACCTTAGCAAAATCCTTATCTAAATCAGTTAATCCAGTTTGACAATCTACGACGAACAATAATACCGCAGATTCTTCAATCGCCAATTCGACTTGTTCGCGAATAGCACCTTCGAAAATATCTTCGGAACCATGCACATATCCACCGGTATCAATAACCGAAAAGAATTTTCCGGTCCATTGGCCATACCCATAATGTCGATCGCGCGTGACGCCCGACATGTTGTCCATGATTGCTTTTTTCTGTTCAATTAAACGATTGAACAACGTTGATTTTCCCACATTGGGACGGCCTACAATGGCTACAATGTTTGACATTTGTCTTAAAAATTAATCAGGTGAATACCCGAATGATCGCAATTTATCTGCTTTTGCACGCCAATCTGGCTCAACCTTCACAAATTGCTCTAAAAATACTTTCTTACCAAAAAATGCTTCTAAGTCGGCCCGTGCTTGAATCCCAACCTTCTTTATACTCTCCCCTTTATGACCAATAATGATGGCTCTTTGAGAAACACGTTCCACATAAATCTCCGTGGCAATTCGCAAAATAGCAGGCTCTTCTTTAAACAAAGTGACCACTACTTCACAGGAATACGGAATTTCCTTTTTATAATTCATCAAAATCTTTTCCCGAATAATCTCAGCCGCAAAAAACCGCTCAGGTTTATCGGTCAATTCATCCTTGTCAAAAAATGGAGGATGAACTGGCAAATTTTCAACAATGTGTTTGAAAATTTGATCTAAATGCACGCCTTCTTGAGCAGAAATGGGTAAAATAGCCCGACCAGGAAAAATCCCTTGCCAGTAATCTAAACATTCTTGCAAGCGCTCCTGTGTAACCAAATCAATTTTGTTGATTAGTACAACAATAGGCGTCTCCGTATGATCCTTCCAATTTGTCAAAAAATCCAAATCTTCATAGGTATCAAAAACATCTGTCACATAAAGCACAACATCTGCATCCTCTAATGAATTCTTCACAAAAGCCATCATCGACTTGTGCAATTCATACTTTGGCATCAGTACACCTGGTGTATCAGAATATATGATTTGGTACTCATCACCCTCATGCTCACCGTTAAGCATTCCTAGAATGCGATGACGCGTAGTTTGCGCTTTCGAACTCACAATCGAAAGGCGCTCTCCCACGAGTGCATTCATCAACGTACTCTTACCTACGTTGGGCTTTCCAATGATACTAATAAAACCTGCTTTATGCTGATGGGCCATATAAAAACAACAATGCCCTTAAGGGAAAAAATTGATTATTTTAGCAAAGATACTTGTTTTTCACGAAATAACCCTGCATATTTGCACTCCAATTACATCGCGGGGTGGAGCAGTTGGTAGCTCGTTGGGCTCATAACCCAAAGGTCGTCAGTTCGAGTCTGGCCCCCGCTACAGAGCAAAAAGGTCTTCAATCGAAGACCTTTTTTTATTTTCAACAACTCCCTAAGCCCTTTTGATAAAAAATCAACCGTTAGATAAGTCAATTTGCTTTACTATAAGCCAATTTTATAGGTTTGTAAAGTTTAAAAGCAAAATAGTTCGAACGTATGAAAATTGATATCAAATTACCAGGAATTGAAAACTGCCCTATAAACACCATTGTATACATTGAAGGTAAAGGGAATTACAGCATTGTTCACTTGAAAAATCAAAAACAAGTGGTCATGGCAAAAACCCTTAAAAAATTTGAAGCTCAATTACGGTTAAATCAATTTGTACGTATACACAAGTCCTATCTTGTCAACAAAGAAAATATCCCCGCATTCGATGCTCAAGGCGCAACTGAAGTTCCCACAGCACTAGGAACTACATTGCCCATCTCACGTAGAAAACTAGATTTTGTTCGAAGAACATTCGCATAAAAAAAGGCCTCATGAATGAGGCCTTTTTTTATGTATACTAATCTCCTAATTAGTTCCCAGAAGTCTGAGGAGTCATTAGGTTAAAAAACTGATCCAACTTCGGAGTCACGATAATCTCTGTACGACGATTCTGCTTACGTCCCGCGCGGCTGTTGTTACCTGATTGTGGTTCAAATTCACCACGACCTCCAGCAGTCATACGCTCAGGATCAACTCCAAATTTCGTCTGCAACAAACGAACAACAGATGTAGCACGCTTTGCAGAAAGATCCCAGTTGTCCTTAAACTCTGGTGTCGAAATAGGCACCGCATCTGTATGTCCTTCTACCAAGATATCTAAATCTTTGTGATCATTTACCACCTTAGCAACTTTCGCTAATACAGCTTCCGCTTTCGAATTTACATTAGCTGAACCCGAAGCAAACATTAATTTATCAGAGATTGAGATGTAAACAACACCTTTTTTCACTTCAACAGTTACATCTTCATCGTTAATATCAGCCAAAGAACGTTTCAAATTCATCACTAAAGATAAATTAACAGAGTCTTTACGTTGAATAGATGAGTTCAAGTCTTTGATGTATTTTCCTTGTTCATTTAATGCATCTAATGACTTACGGATACTCTCAGCACCTGATTTATTAATAACAGAAAGATCAGACAAACGATCCAACAAATTTGTATTTGTCTTCTTCATATAATCTAATTGCTCCTGAATTGACTTCAATGCAGCTGTTTTAGTTTCCAAATCAGCATCTCTCTTCTTGATTTCACCTTGAAGACTCGCTGTCAATGATTGACAATCAGCTAAATCTGATTTAGCACGTGAAACCGCTTGGTCACTGCTAGTTTGCAATTCTGTCAAACGAGACTGTAACTCAGCCATTTTCTTCTTGCTAGAACAAGCGAAAAAGAACGGCATCATCGCCAAGACTAATAGTAGTTTTTTCATAAAATTAAAGTTAAGTAACTATGGGTTATTAAGATTTTAGCAAAAATATAAATCAAAAATATATAATTTGTCCTGAAAACCGAAAAAATTAAAAAATATAGCCATTTTTTGCAATTGCAGCCTGTGCAATCACACGTCTTGCTTCAATTAAATTCTTAGGTGCGATTTTCGTAAAGCGTTTCAATCCCAATAACAATACATTAAGCTCATCCCCTTTTGCAAATCCCATAATAACCTCTTTTCCCGCATTATGTATCTTATCTACAGCCTCATGTAAATAAACAAGTGCACATTCATAGGCTACCTGATGCTTATCCTGGCCATCACGCTGAACTAATTTATCAACACGTGCTAGAGCAGATTCCGCGATGTACACCTCAATCATCATATCCGAGACACCCATCAAAATTTCTTGTTCTTGCTCAATTGCCGTTGTAAATTTTTGTAAAGCAGCGCCAGAAGTCATTAATATTGCCTTTTTTAGATTCGCAATCACCTGATACTCTTTCCCAAAAATTCCCTCAGGCACCGAACTGCTAAAATCTGGAACTCCTAAAATCTCTTTACCCACAGCCATTGCCGCAGGCATTAATTCAATTTCCCCTTTCATGGCCCGCTTCAATACGGTTCCAATCGCAAGCAAACGGTTTATTTCGTTTGTCCCTTCAAAGATTCTGTTAATACGTGAATCCCGGTAAGCCCGCTCCATGGGCGCCTCCGCAGAAAAACCCATTCCTCCAAAAATCTGAACGCCTTCATCTACGACAAAATCAAGAACTTCAGAAGCGTGTACCTTTAAAATGGCGCATTCTATGGCAAATTGTTCAACACCCTTCAACTTCGCCTCAGCATCACCCATGCCTCCAGCCTTTAAACTCACAATCGAATCATCGATATTTTGACCGGCACGGTAAGACGCAGATTCTGAAGCATAAATTTTTACAATCATCGAGGCCAACTTAGCCTGAATCGCACCAAAAGATTGAATTGATTGACCAAATTGCTTACGCTCAAAAGAATAATTCACCGCCTGATCGACTACCTGTTTTGCTCCACCCAACACAGCTGCAGCTAATTTGATTCGACCAATATTCAGAATATTTACGGCAATTTTAAATCCTCCTTCTCGCTCAAAAAGTAAATTTTCTTTAGGAACCTCACAGTCCGTAAAAAATACTTGACGTGTCGAACTCCCTTTTATCCCCATTTTATGCTCCTCAGCATTCATGGTTATGCCCGGAAATGACTTTTCAACTAGAAAAGCTGTTAACTTCTTGTCATCGTCAATCTTAGCAAAAACAATAAATAAGTCGGCAAATCCTCCATTCGTAATCCACATTTTCTGACCATTAATCACATAATGTGTCCCCGCTGAATTTAATTTTGCTTTCGTCTTTGCAGCATTCGCATCAGATCCGGAATCTGGTTCGGTCAAGCAATATGCGGCTTTCCATTCGCCTGATGCTAATTTGGGAAGATACATTTGCTTTTGCGATTCTGTCCCATAATATACAATAGGCAAAGTTCCAATGCCCGTATGCGCTGAAAGTGCCACGGCAAAAGAATGACCAGCGCCACAAGCCTCAGCCACAAGCATAGAAGTATTAAAATCCATACCAAAGCCACCATATTCCTCAGGAACCGAAGTGCCCAACAACCCTAACTCGCCCGCCTTATCTAAAAGGCCAACCATCACCGAGGTATCAGTGGCATAATCAATCTGGTCTAAAATAGGATGCACTTCAGCCTTGATGAAATCAAGACACGTTTGACCGATCATCTTTTGCTCCTCAGTGAAATCCTCCGGAATAAATACTTCTAAAGGTTCTACTGGACGAATTAAAAATTCACCTCCCTTTATGGCTATTGAACTACTCATGGCTTTATCTTTAGTTTTGTTGACACAGACTCTATAATTGTATTTGACTCTTGCTCTAATATCTGATTGATCGAAGCGATTACTTCAAAAAAATCACTAATTTTTTGCTCACCAATGCGCTGATAAACAAGCTCATTAAATAAAATAACTCCTTGCCGCGCTTGATCACGCTTCTGCTTCCCTAAATCAGTTAAAAATATTTTTACCACACGCTTATCGGCATAATTCGCCTCCCGTCGGATCCATTTTTTATCCTCTAATGTCTTCAACATACGCGTTAAACTTCTGGACTCTAAACCAAGCGCTGGTGCAATTTTTGTAGCAGGCGTACCTTCTTTGTCGATGTGCAACAGCACATAGCCGATAGCCATAGTCATATCAAATTGGGCGGAAAATGTGTTGTACATGCGTGAGATAGCATACCAACTAGACTTAATTTGGAAATCGACGGTTTTTTCTGCTTTCATATTTTGTATTTGTATGCGCGCATACTCAAGTAAATTTGAAACAAAAAAAAATAGGATGCAAGCATCCTATTTTGAAAATTCTAGAAACTATTCTTATTTAATTCGATTTCCACGCATACGTTTGCTATTAACCTTCAAACCTGAAAAAGATGATTTCATGATTAGCAAGCGAACCTTCTTCTTATTGTAAAGTAAATATTTATTGCCGTCATATGATAAGCGGGAAAAGGTAGGACTACCCGAATCATCTACTAACTGATAGTAGTACTCACCTCGCTCACCTAAAACAGGAGCAAAATGTAAGCTTTTTTCTATTCCAGCACCTGCCTCAAAAGAAATCAATAATTGATCTTGTGATTCTTTCACTAAAACGCCAGGCGTTTGTGGCTCTAGATTTACGCGATTAATTGACTTACCATTGACAATCATCACCTTACCGGATTTTACATTGGCATCAGAAGCATTTAATTCGCGTTCCAAAAACAAGGCATTGTCATTATAAAACTGAATTTTATCTAAAGGCAATTGGTTCTCTTTAATCAAAGTCATTAAAGAACCTGTTAACTGCGTTTTTTCTGAACAAGATGAAAGCAAACCTAAACCTAGAAATAAAATCGCAACTCGTTTCATTGATGATTAATTTATGCCTTCTGCAAGGATTAAAACTTTATTGTTTAATACTTCAACGACACCACCTTCAATTTGAAAAACATCCTTATCAGCCGAAAGCGTACCTTTCTCTAGCGTACTAACTAAAGCCGCGTGATCATTCAAAATTTGAAAAGATCCATCCACGCCTGGTAAAGTTACCACAGAAGCCTCTCCGGCGAATACCTTACGGTCAGGTGTTATTATTTCTACAAACATAGTTTTTTTTATTTCGCAGCTTCTGCAATCAATTTTTCTCCTTTAACAACAGCGTCTTCAATGGTTCCCACCAAGTTGAAAGCAGCTTCAGGTAAATGATCATATTCTCCATCAATGATTGCGTTGAATCCTTTGATTGTATCGTTGATATCTACTAGAACGCCTTTCAAGCCTGTAAATTGTTCAGCTACGAAGAAAGGTTGAGATAAGAAACGTTGTACACGACGAGCGCGAGAAACAACCAATTTATCTTCTTCAGATAATTCATCCAAACCTAAGATCGCGATGATATCTTGTAACTCTTTGTAACGCTGTAAAATTTCCTTCACACGTTGAGCTGTATTGTAGTGAGAATCACCTAAAACCTCAGCAGATAAAATACGAGATGAAGAATCCAAAGGATCCACCGCAGGGTAAATACCTAATTCAGCAATCTTACGAGACAATACCGTTGTCGCATCTAAGTGAGCAAACGTAGTTGCCGGCGCTGGATCCGTTAAGTCATCGGCAGGTACGTAAACCGCTTGTACCGATGTAATCGAACCACGTTTCGTCGACGTAATACGCTCTTGCATCGCTCCCATCTCCGTTGCCAATGTTGGTTGGTAACCTACCGCTGATGGCATACGACCTAAAAGAGCCGATACCTCAGAACCTGCTTGCGTAAAACGGAAGATATTATCGATAAAGAATAAGATATCACGTCCTTGACCTTCGCCATCACCATCACGGAAGTGCTCCGCAACTGTCAAACCTGACAAAGCCACACGTGCACGTGCTCCAGGAGGCTCGTTCATTTGACCGAACACCAAGGTAGCCTGCGACTTCGCTAATTCAGTTTGATCTACTTTAGATAGATCCCACTCCCCAGCTTCCATTGAATGCTTAAACTCTTCACCATATTTAATAACGCCAGATTCAATCATCTCACGTAATAAGTCATTTCCTTCACGCGTACGCTCTCCTACACCTGCAAAAACAGATAAACCTTCGTAAGCCTTCGCGATATTATTAATCAACTCCATGATCAATACAGTTTTACCTACACCGGCACCACCGAACAAACCAATTTTACCCCCTTTTACATAAGGAGCTAATAAGTCGATAACTTTAATTCCTGTGAATAAGACCTCAGTTGTTGTTGCTAATTCATCAAATTTTGGCGCAGCACGGTGAATTGGCAAGCCTTTGTCAGACTTAGGCTGTGAAATACCATCGATAGCATCTCCTACCACATTAAACAAACGGCCTTTAATTCCATCACCCGTAGGCATAGTCATTGGAGTTCCTTTGTCGATTACCTCTTGACCTCTTTGAAGACCTTCTGTACCCTCCATTGCGATTGTTCTTACACGATCTTCGCCTAAATGTTGCTGAACCTCTAAAATAAGATGCTGACCATTTGATTTGGTAACAGAAAGAGCGTTTAAAATCGCTGGTAAATGTGACCCTTCTCCTTCGAAGCTTACATCGACTACGGGCCCAATAACTTGAGCAACTCTCCCTTTATTAACTGCGTTTGCCATTTGAAAATTAATTATATGAAAATGAGAAATCCATTCGAACTGCAAAATTAGTGGGTAAATTCCAATATGCAAAACGGATATTGTATTTTTCTCCTTTTTTTTGACAATATCGGCCCGATTCTTTGAATGAATTAAAGTTTATGCAGAAATTAGATTTTTAAATATAAGCCGAAATCGTGCAACAAAAAATTCAAACGATAGTTCTTAGCCTTCTAAGCTTCCTTTGCCTCTCTTGCCTCGTATTTTTATTCTGGCTAAAACCCGAACTTATTCAAGTCAATGAAATAAGCGAACTAATTCCAGACCAAGGACCTGTTGATCAAAACCAAGCTTTACAATTACAGTCAACGATCTTATTTGTTCGCCAGTCGTTCAATTTATCCGTCATTACACCTGCTTCCTGGCCGCTGGTAATTTCCTTTTCCCTATTTAGCATCGGTCTCAGCGTACTTATTGTTTTATTCAAAAAATCAACACGCATTTCGTGGGGCTACCTAGGTAGCGGCCTAGTACTTGGATTAGGTATTATTTTTTGGTCATTACCACAAATAAATACAACAGAACTACTCCTCTTTCTCTCGGATCAACTAAATATGCTTGGTATTGCTGCCCTCATGGCGCTATCAATTTTGTCCTCATCAGCGATACCACAAGCTATTTTTCAGATTGGCCACACAATTTCTTATTCACTTAGCCTAAAAAATTGGACGATTATAGCTGGATTTTATGTGGCAAATTTATTGCTCAGCTATGCAAATACACATCTTTATTGGGATTTAGGATTGCATATACCTCCAATCCTTTTCGGAATCGCTAGTTGGATTTTATTCCTTTGGGACGATAAACACCATGGACTTCTCCGCATTGGCCTTGGATTCATTGCCATCGCAATCATCTTTAACTGGGCTTCGCTCGGAAATGATGCAGGTATCGCAGCATGGGAACATTGGACCCTGATATGCCATTTGACCATGGCCATACTTTTCCCTCTTTTCCTGATTAGTAATTTTCAAACACCCATCCGCCAGAATCTACCTGTATACAAGATTACACATAAAGCGCCTCGGGTACCATTGAATCTAATTTACATCGGTATCTGTATCCTAAGTATCGCCTGGGTATTTGCTAGGAGTGGAAGCGCCTGGCATCAAGTCAAAGCTGCGCTTGCAAATCAATCTGGCGACATTGCCTGGGTGCTACATGATGAAAAGCAAGCAGAATTTGCCTATCAACATGCGATGGGGCACAGTAAATTAAATGGCCAAAGTAGCTTTCGGTTAGCAAATTTAGCCTTGGAAGCGCATGATCTTGAAACCGCAGCCTATTATTTGAGTACTAGCCAATTGAAACATCCGACAGACGCAAGCTATGTGGGATTGGCCAATATATTCCAACAGGAAAACCAGTACTTTCAAGCACTTTTTACACTGCAAAAGGCTAACCAAATCTTCCCCGAAAACCTGCGCATATTGACCCAAATGGCTCGCACCTATGAAAGTCTTCAGATTGCAGACTCGGCCCAATATTTTTACCAAAAAGCAGCATTAGCCTTTCCAAAAAATGCACTAGCGCAAGCTAACCTATTATATTCCCAGAAAAAGGTCATACTAGATTTGCCAATAGATGACCCCTCCATTCGTACCAATAAACTTGCCATTTTACTCAAAAACGGCACTTTTTCGACCGACACCCCTTCGATAGAAAACCTTGAGCCAACAGGTGATTTGCGCGATTGGGCTAACATTTACAACTCCATGCTTTATTTCAAAGGCAAACTAGGCATAATGCCAACGCAGCGATGGATTGCAAAAGGGTACGGAAATACCATTTTCCCTGAATTACTTCTGCTCGACGCTTGGCAGGATTACTATCATCAAAAACCATTGCGCGCGCTCGAGAAACTCAGCCTTGTTGTTGATTCAGATGCAACAGGAAAACTAGATGCCTACAAAAACATTGTTGATTTTTGGCGAAAATCTATGCGGATGACGCGCGGCCAACTACCTAAGAAAGACCTGAAATCTGCTCTTTTGGCCATTGAAGCATATCCATTCCAACCCGACATACTGCAAGAAGCAATCCTGATTTTAAATGCCAATAAAAAAGAAAAACAAGCATATGAAGCCAGCTTGCAAGCGGCACGATGGAATGAAAATGAGGCCGTTTTCCAATGGATTTATGCGCTTCAGGCCTTGAAAATGGGTGAAATCGATTATGCCAAAGAGGCCATGAATCGCTTGTTTATTTTAGATAAAAAGCTATTTACAGCGAGCAAATCCGTATTTGATAAGGAATTGCAACAAGCGGTGGCCCGACAAAAATTCTAGCAGAGATTTGGTAGTCAGCCTTTTATGATATACTTTTGCAGTCGAGTAAAATACCCAGCGGAGTTAATGGTTCTTTCGCGCGGTATTCACCTAATGAACCAAATTTTATGAATCAAAAAATTCGCATTAAGTTGAAGTCGTTCGACCATACATTGGTTGACAAATCAGCTGAAAAAATCGTTAAGGCGGTTAAAGCTACAGGTGCTGTTGTTTCAGGCCCGATTCCATTACCTACAAAAATTGAGAAATTTACTGTTTTGCGTTCACCACACGTGAACAAGAAAGCGCGTGAGCAATTCCAATTATGTACGTATAAGCGTTTAATTGACATCTTCTCTTCTTCTGCCAAAACAGTAGACGCGTTGATGAAATTAGAATTGCCTTCAGGTGTAGATGTTGAAATCAAAGTTTAACTTTCGTTTGACTTCACACACAAAAAACCTCTCCAGGAAACTGAAGAGGTTTTTTTTATTGAAACAATTGAATGATTTTACGTATGGGCTTAAGTGTTACCGTAAAAAAATATGGCTTTAAATCATTTAACGCCCAAGCCTTGCGATCCTCGCGATTGGCTACCCAGCGATGCTTCCACGAAGCAGTACTCGTTCCACCGTTACGCATTGTCATCAGTAATTTAGGCAAGTAGGCAACAGATATCCGATGTTTATACAGCGCCCGTAACATCCACTCATAGTCGGCAGCACACGTAAAATCTGTTCGATAATTCCCCAATCGCTCATATACATCTCGCTTGACATAAAATGACAAATGAGGTGGCATCCAGCCGTAAAGCCAATTTTTGACTTGATACGCTCCGGCTTTCCAGTACCGCACCACACGCATGGATTCAGGATCTACAAATTGAATATCGCCGTAAATGGCATCGGTTTGATTTGACTGAAAACTAGCTACAACGGATGAAACGACGTCAGAGGTTGGGTAAAAATCATCAGCTCCGATTACGCCAACTACGTCACCAGATATACGCGCTAAACCTTTATTCAAGGCATCATATATGCCCGAATCTTTTTCAGAAATAAAATGAATTCTTCCCTTATAGGATTCCAAGATCTCTACACTACCATCATTGGAACCACCATCGATGACCCAATATTCGATATTGGAATAATCTTGACTTAATACACTATCGATGGTCTGCCTTAAGGTAGCAGCCGATTGATAAGCGACAGTTAAAATGGATACTTTCACGGTGTGGGACAAAGAACAAATTTAAATATTATATTTTTTTTACTTGGGGCTTGACAAAAATATATTTTTACGTACCTTTGCAAACCCAATTCGATTCTAACGGTCGGATTTAAATTAATAAAGCAATGAAAAGAACGTTCCAACCCTCAGTACGTAAAAGAAAGAACAAGCACGGATTCCGTGAGCGTATGTCTACTGCAAATGGTCGTCGTGTGTTAACTGCACGTCGCGCAAAAGGTCGTCATAAATTATCTGTTTCTGACGAGAAGAGAGGTAAATAAGCCATAGATTAGAGTAGAGCTGATTTCTGGCTAGCTGTTACTTAAAAAGTATTCTTGCCGTGAAATTTAATTTTCCGAAATCAGAGCGTTTAACGCAACTCAAAATTATAGATTCTTTATTCCAAAAGGATAGCCAAACGGTACACAACCGATTTGTCTATCCTTTTCGAGTTTTGTACCAGGTAACTCCTTCAGGTACGAGCCCCAACAAGCCCCAAATCGTTATATCGGTCCCAAAGCGTAAATTCAAAAAAGCAGTTGATCGTAATTTGATCAAACGCCGGATCCGAGAGGCCTACCGACTAACTAAGCCCTTTTTCGAAGGGGACGACTTTCAAGCGCTTCCTTGCTACATGGGTTTTGTTTATATTGGGTCCGCTATTGAACCGTATGACCTGATCAAAAAACGTATGGAATCCATATTGAAGGAATTTAGCACAGCAAAATCATGAGATTTACGAAAAAGAGGTACTTCTTTATTTTCAGCTTGGTGCTAGGGATTTCGTTAGCATCAGCTTCATTCGTTGCCACCAATGATCGATTATTTGAAATTGCCAAAAATCTTGACATCTACGCATCTGTTTTTAAAGAACTGAATAAGTACTATGTGGATGAAGTAGACCCTCAAAAGGCTATGCAAAAATCCGTGGATGCATTACTTAAATCATTCGACCCTTACACAGTTTTTTATCCAGAGGATGAGCTGGAAGACTTTTTGTTAATGACAACAGGTAAGTACCAAGGGATTGGTATTCAGCTCAGCGAGATTAATCAACAACATCACATTACTTTTATTGAATCTGATAGCCCTGCTGAAAAAGCTGGATTACAGATTGGCGATCAACTCATCGCAATCAATGACATCCGTATCACATCCAAAACAGAAACAGATCCTGCCCAACTAATGAAAGGAGCGGCAAATGCCCCTTTAGTGATCGAAATACAAAGACCTGGGGCACAAAGCACGCAAAAAATAACCTTGACACGTGCCACTGTTCAGATTAAAAATGTTAGCTATTTTGGAATAATCCAACCAGGAATCGGATACATTCAATTGGACGAATTTAACGCTAGTGCAGCTAAAGAGATGAAAAGTGCGCTAGTTTCCCTAAAACAACAAGGGATGAAGTCCCTCATATTAGATTTACGCAATAATCCGGGTGGACTCCTTACTCAGGCCATTGACATTTGTAATTTGTTCCTACCCAAGGGAACAAAAATTGTTGAAACGCGTGGGAAAATTGAAGAATGGAATAAATCCTATGCGGGCCTAAACGCCAGCTTTGATACCGAAACACCCATGGTTGTTTTGATCAATAAAAATTCAGCATCTGCAGCAGAAATTGTGGCAGGTGTTTTACAAGATTATGATCGGGCGGTCATTATCGGTCAAAAAAGTTATGGCAAAGGACTTGTACAGGTCACACGTGATTTGCCGTTTCACACTAAAATTAAAATCACGACAGCAAAATATTATACGCCAAGTGGACGCTGCATTCAAGCTGTCGAATACAAAAATGGATCTGCGATCACACATGCGGATTCAACGAATCGCACATTTCTAACTAAAAATGGGCGTAAAGTAGTGGAAGGTGGTGGAATTACACCAGATCAGGTTGTGCTTAAATCACAACAGACTTCCTTCATATATGCGCTGCTTAAACAATATAAAATATATCTTTTCGCGCTAGCCTATCGAATCAAAAATCCAAGTATATCACCCGCAGCAAAATTTGAATTCACGCAATCAGATCTTGCTAGCTTTGAATCTTGGCTCATACAAAGTGACTTTACCTTCGAAAGTACCATTCAATCCCAAGTAAAAACCTTACTAGCCGCTACCGAAAAAGATCCCATTTATGCCACGTTGCATCAGTCTTTACTGACTGCAAAGGCAGGGGAAAAAATTACCTTACACCAAGAGATTCAAGCCAATCAAGAGGAATTGAAACAATTGATAAGCCAAGAAATTATTTTACATTATTATTTGCAGAAAGGGGTAAATCAATGGGCAAATACCCATGATCCCATCATTCAAGCGGGTGAATCCTTGTTGCAGAAACCGAATAAATTCCAGTCCATTTTGACGACAAAATAAGCTAATGAGTTATATTCTTTCCATCGAAACGACGACTCCCCTCTGTTCTGTTGCGCTACATCAGGATGGAAAGTTATGCTATTCATGTGAGTCGCAAGAAGAAGGAGTTCATGGCAAAAAATTAACTCGATTAATTGAACAAGTGCTTCAGCAAGCTGAAATACAAGCAAACCAATTAGCTGCCATTGCCATTTCGAATGGACCAGGTTCATACACAGGATTACGAATTGGATTAGCGACAGCCAAAGGACTTTGCTTTGGCCTTGACATCCCACTAATTACCCTAAATACATTGGAAATCATGGCCGCGGCTTGGGACAAAAATACGAATAGCCTCTTGTTACCCATGATCGATGCTAGGCGTATGGAAGTTTATGCTGCTATTTTGGATCCACATAACAAGACAATTGTCTTAGAAACTCAAGCGGTCATTTTGGAACCAGACACATTTCAATCGATCAATCAAAAGATGATAGCATTCGGAAATGGTGCTATGAAGTGGCAGGAGACATGCCAACATCCCCTGATTGAATTTTCGGAGGCGCACCCATTTCCTGAAGCAAAAAACATGGGATTACTCGCATTCGAGCAATTTCAGAACAACGTATTTGCGCCAATTATAACGACAGAGCCAAACTATTTAAAAGAATTTATGGGTACAAAACCCAAAACATCCAAAAGTTAATATGGAAGAACCTATCATCAATCGCGTTAATCAAAGTGGCTTAATCCAATTGGATTTAGAAACCATGCGCACGCCTGGCGACCGGATCTTTTTCGATTTAGCTCCACTCCTTTTCATGGGTTTAGCCTTGAAAGAAAAAGAGTACCGTGAATTTTTGGCCGGGCATGACTGGTCGGCATACCAAGACAAATTCGTGGCCATCGGTTGTACTGCAGACGCCATTATTCCCACGTGGGCATATATGTTGGCGGCCACCTACCTCAACCCTGTCGCACGTTTGGCCATTTTTGGCAATCTGGCTGATTTAGAAAAAACGTTATATCTAAGCAAAATTGAGTCGATTGATGCGGCAGAATTTCAAGATACACGAATCGTCATCAAAGGCTGTTCAAAGGAGTCTGTGCCTACAGATGCCTATGTGGCATTGATGCAAAAACTACAACCCGTTGCGAAAAGCATTTTTTTTGGCGAGCCTTGTAGCACCGTACCTTTATTCAAAAAAGCAGTACAGCCCAAAAATAATTCCTAGCTTTGCCCTTGATCCGATAGCTATGTCACAACAATCCCAAGAACAATATCAGTTTATTGCCCAAATATTGAGCAAACATACTGGGGAGTCAACTCAAATCGATGACTTCCAATTTTTCTATGGGGGGAATTTCAATTTGGCAGTTAGGTTGCGCGTTAAAAACACCGAATATTTCATTAAGTGGACGCAAGGCGATCATCAAGGACTTTTTGAAGCAGAGGCCAAAAATTTACAAATGATCCATGCTACGGGTGCCATTCAGGTGCCTCAAGTATTGGGAGTTGGCCGACTCGATGAAAAGGAATATTTGATGATGGAGTGCATAGAATCAGCAGATAAGCATGCAAATTATTGGCATGATTTTGGTGAAAAATTAGCGCATTTACATAAAAACACTTCTTCCCTTGGACATGGGCTAGACTACACTAATTTTATTGGTGCTGCTACCCAGGAAAATTCGTGGAAAAAAGACGGAGTAGAATTTTTTATAGAAAACCGACTCAACAAACAGGTTGACCGTGCCTTATATGATCGAAAAATCACTCCTGAATTAGCTGAAAACTTTCAAAGACTTTACGAGAAACTACCTGATTTATTGCCACATGAGGCGCCTGCTTTAATTCATGGAGATTTATGGTCGGGAAATGCGATGGTGAATGAACAAGGACTTGTCACACTCGTGGACCCATGCTGCTACTATGGATTACGCGAGGCTGAATTAGCATTTACAACTATGTTTGGCGGTTTTGATACGAAATTTTACGAGGCTTATCATGCCACATTTCCTATTGAAAAGGGATTTCACGAACGCATTCCGCTCTATAATTTGTACCCACTGATGGTACATGTAAACCTGTTTGGTGAGGGTTACTTACCGGCGGTCAACAAGATTTTAGCTAGTTACTAAGTTGGGCCTCCCAAGTAGCTACCACATCATCAGGTGAAATTGCTCCTGGGAAAAAAGAGACTAATTTTCGAAGTATTTCCTCAATTACTGCGTCTGGACAGGAAGCCCCACAGGTTAACAAAACGACAACCTTTTCTTTATTGGGGATGAAATCCACCGAATTAATCTCTGCTTTTTTCCGATTACTAAAGTGGATCACTTCTTGATTAGATACCAATTGATCAGCGGATTTAATAAAGTAAGTAGGTAATTTCTCATCACATAAATCCACTAAATGTGCCGTATTCGAGGAGTTATACCCACCGGCAACCAGTGCAAAATCTGCCTCCACTTGCAACAAACCATACGTTGCACTTTGATTATCATTCGTCGCATAGCACAAGGTATCTCGGGTATCGGCAAAATGTTGTGTTACCTGATCTGGACTTAAATGGTAATAATCAACGATGACCTCACGTAAATATTCAACAATTTCTTGCGTATCTGTGGCCAGCATAGTCGTCTGATTGACAACACCGAGTCTTTCTAAATCTGTATCCGGATTAAATCCTACCGAATATTGCCCTTCAAACATATCGTAGAACTCCTCAGCAGAACTTTCTTTCCGTATAAATTGAGTAAGCAATTTGGCCTGTGATAAATCCTTGATGACCAACGTAGGAGTAATCGCCTTCGAATGAGAGAAGGTCGCTTTAGTTTCCTCGTGACTTGGTTTACCGTGCACAATTACGGTATAGTTATTTTTTCCAATCGCATCCGCCCGATTCCAAACCTTTTCCACAAAGGGACATGTTGTATCATACGCATAGGTATCGATTCCTTGTAATTGTAGACGTTCTTGCGTTTCAAGCGTGGTCCCAAAAGCAGGAACAATAACGATATCATCTGCATTTAATTCAGAATAAGGAATAAGAGGCACCCCCTTCGTGTCTTGTAAAAATTGAACGCCTCGATCCAATAAATCTGCATTGACAGCAGGATTATGAATCATCTCTGAAAGTAAAAAAATACGTTTATCCGGATTTTCCTCTATAATGCGATAGGCTGTTTCCACGGCATTCTCTACACCATAGCAAAAACCAAAGTGACGAGAAAGGTGAACTTCTAATGGACCAAATTCTAGTTTGGTAGGACTGAAATCTCGCTTAAGTTTGTCACGAAGTCGGCGAACCTCTTTAATTCGACCAATAAGATTACTTTTAAATAACGAAGGAATCGAAAATGACTTCATGAACTCTCAAATTAAGTAATTAACTAGATTTCTTAGCCCAAATAACTATGATGGCGCTAAAGAGTTTTCAAATTTACCAAATCGACCTATCATTGCCTATAATTAACAAAGAACAAATGACCTTAAAATAATTAATTTTACAAATGGACAATAAATACCATTGCCTGATAAATAACTTGTCGTATTTTTGTTGTCCAATAAAATTGATCTAATTATTATTAATCTTCTAACGCAATGAGCAACTCTACTTCCCGTAAGTATGGATTTAAGCGTTTCATGAAAACAAACTGGATCAGTTCTTTCTTTAAATCATTTATTGAGAATCCAGTCAATTTTCTCTATACCGGACTTGGATTATTTGTACTGATTATAAGTTTCGAAAATTCATTTAGTGACACGCCTACGCAAAAAGGTTATTTAGTCGGCACAATAGAATTCGGTCACGAAGGTGAACACGTGATTCAATGTGATGCCGTCTCAGCAAGTGTTCGTCTTGAATCAGGCCAAAAAACGTTGAGTTTGATTGCCACAAATCAGCAATCAAAAGAAACTATTTACGTGAAGATATTACAGCTCAGAGGAACTGGAACCTATTTTATTCCTGGAGATGGTGAGTCTGGAAATATTGGAAATATCATTCACAATGTGGATGACTTCAGAAATAAAAATAATTTTTACGAAGCCAAAATGCCCGACAGTTCAGGCGTTCAAAATGGGGTAGGACGCCTAAACATCACGTATCTGTCTGATACTGAAATTGAAGGTAACCTCGTACTTATTGGTAATAATCCCAAAGGACAAAAAGCCGTGTTGGAGTCATCCAAATTTAAGGTTTCTATTGTCGTTCCCTAATCATTCCCATGGAATTTGAACCCGCCATCGTGCACGCTTCATTTGAAGCGGTATTAGACTTTTTTGAAAATCAATTTCAGAAACGACCTACCGATTTAGAATCCGTTCTATTTTTGATTGGTGTACAAGAGTTGGGACAAGGCCATGTACATTTCACAAAAGAACAAAAGCAAGATTTGATGCACATTGCTACATGTAAAGTGCTCAGCTACAGCGGGTTTTATGCGCTAGAGGGTCTTGATGCAGAAGGATGGCCCCATTGGAATTTAGTTAAACCTGTGCCAACCCTCAATTTAAAAGAACAAGATCTCTTGCTGAAAGCACATATTGTGCATTACTTTGAATCTGAAATCTTTTAATCTAAATGAAAATAATCAGTTACAATGTGAATGGCATTCGTGCCGCCATCCAAAAAGGATTTACTTCTTGGTTGGCCGAACAAGCAGCTGATATTATTTGTATTCAAGAACTTAAAGCGGAACGCGAGCAAGTAGACACGCAAGAAATTGAAGCGCTTGGCTACCACATCTACTGGCATTCAGCACAAAAAAAAGGGTATTCTGGCGTTGCCATATTTTCCAAGCTCAAACCAAATCATGTTGAAATCGGATGTGGCATGGAAAAATACGATTCTGAAGGCCGAGTTATCCGTATCGACTTTGATCATGTTTCTGTGATGAGTGTCTATATGCCTTCAGGCTCAAGTGGGGATGAACGCCAAGCATTTAAGATGGATTGGCTGGCCGACTTCCATGCGTATACATCTAAACTACGAACTCAAATTCCGCATCTGATCATTTCAGGTGATTACAATATTTGTCACCGCGCAATTGATATTCATAATCCAAAGGGAAATGCCAATAGCTCTGGATTTTTGCCCGAAGAAAGAGAATGGATGGAAAATTTCATTCAAAATGGCTTTGTGGATACTTTTCGTCTGATTCGTTCCGACGAACCACACCAATATTCCTGGTGGAGCTATCGTGCTGGTGCTCGTGGAAAAAACTTAGGTTGGCGCATCGATTATCACCTCGCCTCGGACACGTTAAAAGAACGTATTCACAATGCCTATATATTACCAGATGCGATGCACTCTGACCATTGCCCAATTGTTGTTGAACTTAAACCTATCTCCTAATGCACTTCGAAAAACATGTATTTATCTGCTCAAATGACAAAGATGCCCCTAAAAAATGTTGTGGTTCCGGACATGGGATGGAGCTTGTAGAAAAATTTAAAGCTAC
This sequence comes from uncultured Cytophagaceae bacterium, assembly GCA_903898715.1. GTDB lineage: Bacteria > Bacteroidota > Bacteroidia > Cytophagales > Spirosomataceae > Aquirufa > Aquirufa avitistagni. Next base: position 3,296 of record CAIUGL010000012.1, on the reverse strand, counting down.
CTGGGCAGCACAGGGTTTGGACACGAAAATTAGAATTCAACGAGCGGGATGCCTAGACTTTTGTGGAAAAGGGCCTACCATGGTCGTATATCCCGAAGGTGTATTTTATGGAAATGTTCAGCTAGCAGATGTTGAAGAAATTACTGAATCACATCTGGTAAACAATACTCCTGTTTCTCGCCTTCAAATCGGATAAACACGTATGATTTTTCGACTATACCCGACCCTCTTAAATTCATTCTCCTTGTATTTAAACCAAACGCGTGATGCGCATGGCAAAATAATTGTGGATGAAATTGAGATGATTGAGCGTATTAATCGCGTAAAAAAACCAACGACAAAGGCCCAACAAAAAGGCGTCGATTTTGAAAGAGCTGTAACCTTAGGTGAAAATGAAGATTTATTTGCCGAAGGAATTATCGACAAAGCACGCAACCTAATTCCGGATAAATACAAAACGCAATTTTATGTGGAGTCCCGCTATAAAAACACCCAAATTTATGGCTACGTGGATGGCGTTGGAGAACATGTCGCCTTTGATTTAAAGAGCACATCTTTCTATGAGCCGGGAAGGTTTTTAAAGAATCACCAAAACCTATATTTATTAGGTCTGCAAAAATTTGGTATTGAACAACTCGACTACGTCATTACAGATTTTACGGATGTATATGTAGAATCCTATCATCTAAATACCATGGACTTCAATCCCTTGTATGAACAAATCGAAAAGTTTACCGCTTTTTTAGAGGAGAACAAGCGATTCATTCGCGACAAAAAGATTGTCGATCGGAAAGCGAATGACAACCAACTTTCCCTTTTTGAATAATTAGTTGATCCAATCAAGCAACGCGCGCATTTCTTGAATTTGGATCTCACATGAGGAAGCTACATTTCGCTGATTCAAATGAATCCCCGCAATTCCTGCCTGTCCTGCCCCATGAATATCAATGACCGGATGATCTCCAATCATTAAAGCTTCCTCAGGTTTAACTCCCGCTATTTGCAATGCATAATCAAAAAATTCAGGAGCAGGTTTTTTGTGACCTGTAGTTTCAGAAGTAATTACCTCCTTAAAAAAATGACGCATGCCGGCACCCTCAATTTTAACCCATTGAATATCATTGAAGCCATTCGTTAAAATATATAGTGGGTATTTTTGAGCCAGAATTTCGACCACCTCAAATGAATCAGCAATCAAATGTGTTTTTCGTGGTGTTTGATATAAATAAGCTTCTGAAAATTCATGCGCCGGCCCATCTATTTGAAGTGACTCAAAAAATCGCACAAATCTAGTCTCCCGAAGTGTTTTTTGAGAAATGCGACCCATTTGATAATCCTCCCAAAGCGAATCATTTAGTTGCTGAAATGTATTCCACATATAATTCTCATCGGCTATCGGCAGATTGAATTCGTCGAATAATGCTACTAATACTTCATTTGCATTTCGATCGTGATCCCAAATGGTGTGATCCCAATCAAAAAATATTGCTTTAGGGGTAAATTTCATCGAACAAAGGTAATAATAAGCTACCTTTGCGCCTATTAAATTCCAAAAGCTATGGAGCATCAACTGCAACTCAAAAGACCGTTGGCCTTTTTCGATTTAGAAACCACGGGAATTATGGTCAATCGCGACCGAATCGTCGAAATATCGATTGCCAAAGCCAATATTGATGGCTCTGTAGAGGTAAAAACGAGACGTGTAAATCCCGGTATTCCAATTCCATTAGAAGCTTCATTAGTTCATGGAATCTATGATGCCGATGTTCAAAATGAGCCTAATTTCAAGCAAGTAGCGAAATCATTGGCCACGTTTTTAGATGGTTGTGATTTAGCCGGATTTAATTCGAACCGATTTGATGTACCTATGTTGGTTGAAGAATTTCTACGCAACGATGTAGATTTTGATATGAAAAATCGAAAATTAGTGGATGCCCAACGTATTTTCCACATGATGGAGCCGCGAAATTTAACAGCTGCATTCAGATTCTATTGCGACAAGGAGCTGGTAGGTGCACATGGTGCAGAGGCAGATGTGCTAGCTACGTTGGAAGTGCTAAATGCACAAGTAAAACGATATGCAAACACCAGCATGAAAGATGCTGAAGGAAAAGAATATTTCCCGATTCAAAATGATGTGAATAAATTACACGAATTGAGTGCCTCAAACTCGATTGATTTTGCCAATCGAATGGTTTACAACAAAGATCAAATTGCCGTTTTTAATTTTGGCAAACATATAGGAAGACCTATTTTGGAAGTACTTAAATCAGATCCTTCCTATTACGATTGGATGATGAAAGGTGATTTCCCAATGGATACAAAACGAAAATTGACTGAAATTAAATTACAAGGTTTTCAACGTTAGGGGCTATAAAATTCAGTTTAATTCGTATTTTTGCCTCGCATAAATGCATTTAAATAACGACTATGCAATCGATTCCAGAAGTATTACGTACAATACCACTAACTCATTACATTCTTGTAAGCTCCGCTTTATTCTGCATTGGAATTTTGGGAGTTTTGACCCGCCGCAATGCAATTATTGTATTCATGGCTGTTGAGCTCATGCTGAATGCCGTCAATTTATTGTTGGCCGCATTTTCATCTTATTTTTCAGATCCAGCAGGTCAAATTTTTGTCTTCTTTATTATGGCAGTTGCCGCGGCTGAAGTTGCTGTAGGCCTAGCCATTATTGTTATGATTTACCGAAACATTCAAAGTATTGATATCGGTGTGCTTAATAAATTAAAAAATTAATTCCAGCACACATTCAATCAGCCTAATCATATGTCAATATTCTATTTAATTCCCTTGCTTCCGTTTATTGGTTTTCTCGTAAATGGACTCGCATTCCCCAAATTAAATAAGCAATTAGCCGGTATAATCGGAACCATTCCACCTGTGGTGGCTTTTGCTTTATCCTTGCAATTATTTTTAAATTTTGACGGTCAAACGCAGATTTACACATTAGCCGAATGGATTAAATTAGGCGAATTGTCTATTCCATTTGCTTTTCAAGTAGACCAATTATCCCTCTTAATGCTGCTCATTATCACGGGTGTAGGGACGTTGATTCATGTGTATTCAATGGGCTATATGGCGCATGACGCAGGTTTGGGTAAATTCTTTGCCTTTTTGAACCTGTTTATATTTTTCATGTTGATATTGGTTTTAGGTGCCAATTTCACGGTGCTGTTTATTGGCTGGGAAGGGGTAGGACTTTGCTCCTATTTATTGATCGGATTTTGGAATCAGAAAAATAGTTATGGAGATGCGGCGCGTAAAGCGTTTAT
>CAIUGL010000011.1 GCA_903898715.1 uncultured Cytophagaceae bacterium | reverse complement strand
GCACTATTCGTAGTCGTGTTCATTTTGGGTATCAATGTGATTGTGCGCGCGTTGCGTGGCCAATCAAATAATTCATTATTTACGGATTCAGATCGCAAAGCGGGATTGTTTTTCATGATTTCGTTGCACACGCAATTGTTAATCGGTTTAGCCCTTTATTTCTTCTTAAGCCCAGTTACGACAGCGGCGTTCGCTGATTTTGGCGCGGCGATGAAGGATCCGGCAACGCGTTTATTGGCCGTTGAGCACATTTCAGTGAACATCATTGCGGTGGTATTAGCGACAGTAAATAATGCCAAAAACAAGAAGGCTATCGCGGATGCTGCGAAGCATAAAAATGCGTTGATTTTCACTTTGGCGGCATTAGTATTGATTTTGAGCCGTATCCCTTGGAGTCGTTTATTCTAGTTTAATGAAGCAAAAGTGTATTTTTTTAGACCGGGACGGCGTCTTGAACGTCGACCGTGTTGATTACGTCTATCGCATGGAGGATTTCATTATCCCGCCCGGGGTAGGCGAGGCGCTTAAAGCTTTGAAATCGGCAGGTTATTTGTTGGTGATTATTACCAATCAAAGTGGCATTGCCAAAGGCATTTACCGGCGGGAAGATGTCATGATGATTCATCAGGCAATTCAGGATGGTACGGGAGTGGCATTAGATGACATCTATTTCTGTCCCTACCATGAAAAATTTGATAGTCATTCACTGACTAGAAAGCCGGGTTCATTGATGATCGAAAAGGCTGCGGCCAAATATAAAGTTGACCTAGACGCCTCCTGGATGGTGGGCGACCACGAACGCGATATTACCGCTGGAACGCGCGCTGGATTGCGTACGATTCGCTTAGCTCCTCCATCAACAGAAACTAAAGCGACCCATTTGGTCGATGATTTATTAGCCGCCTCAAAAATAATACTCGCATGAACAAGGTCTATTTAAGTGATGCCGGTCCCAAAGTATCGCCTGCCATTTATGGTTTTTGGCGCTGGACTTCTGATCAGGGCAACATGGAGCAGATTGTCAATTTATGTCTTGAATTGGGCATAAATACCTTTGATCATGCGGATCGCTATGGCGATTATACCTGTGAAAAGCGTTTTGGCGAGGTGCTTGCGAAGCAATCATTTAAGCGTCAGGATATCGTCCTTTTTTCTAAATGTGGCGTTAATCCAACGCCCCAATTTCGCGTAAATCACATCAATACGTCTGCGGAACACATCACGAAATCGGTGGAAAATTCGTTGCGCAACTTACAGACCGATTACCTCGATGTGTTTTTGTTGGACCAATTAGACCCCCTTTCTGACCTGGAAGCTACGGCGCATGCCTTGGAAAAATTGAAGTCGGCAGGTAAAGTGAAAAACATTGGAGTGTCGGATTTCTCCGTACACCAACATCAATTATTGGTTTCTTATTTGAACATTCCAATTGTATCCAATCACATCGATTTGAATTTGTTGAATACGTCTGCACTCGATAATGGTGCGATCGATTACATCAAACAAAAATACATGCGGCCCTTGGCGACGTCGCCTTTGGCGGGTGGTCGGATTGAGCGTGGCACCGACGAGCGTGCGTTGAAATTGCGTAAAAAACTCAATGAAATTGCCGCGAAATATCATGCCAATATCGAGTCTATCGCCGTGGCGTGGTTAGTTAAATTAGGCGCCTTACCGCTCATCGGAACCTTAGAAGAAAACCGCATTCGCAACATTGTGAATTCATTCCAAATCAACTTGGATCATGAGGATTGGTATGATTTATTGCAGGCGAGTCGAGCTAACTTAGACGTTGGACTTTAGACGTTGGACGTTGGACGTTAGACCGGTGGTAAGTAATCAGTAGCCAGTAGTCAGTAGTCAGTGGTCAGTAGTAAGTAGCCAGTAATCAGTATCTAATTAAATTTTTCTAGCGTCTAACTTCTAGCGTCTAACGTCCAGCGTCTAGCGTCCAGACTGCTTTGCCCCAAAAAACTTCATGATCGTTACCGCTCCCAATTTTTTCCCGACGATATTTCCTTGCTTGTCCAATAAGTAAAAAACAGGATTGGAAAGCGCATCGTAGATTAAACGCTCCTTCGTTATGCCAGGCATGGTCACGTGAGCGTAGTTTTCTTTGAGGTTGTATTTGGCAATAAATTCTTTCCAAGTGGCATCAGGTACACCTGGCTCATTACAAACAGCAAAGCGCCCGATCTTCAATTGAAGCACTGATTCAGTCATTTTGAGCACTTTTTCAACCTCGGGTACCTCCTTTTGGCAATGCTCACAGGTAGGAGCGTAAAACACCAAAAGCGTATAATCGTAGTCTTTGGCAAAGCTGTGTAAATCCACCGACTTACCCGTGGTATCCGCCAAACTCAATGCGGGACTCAACTGGTTTAGTGGCAAACCGCTCAAGCCATCTTGCTCCTGCAGTAATTCCATTTTGCGTTTTTCAGGTAGAAATTTGCAGCCTGATTGTTTGACATAACGCGTTAAAAAGTAGATATATCCCTCGGTATTGTTCTGGATATTTCGGTTTTTCATTAATCTGGCGAAGAAATCAAACGCATACGGATAGGCCTTCGCATCGCAGTTGAATTTTCCCAATACCAAATCCATGCCCACCTGCATCGAGTCCGCCTGCAAGGGATAATAGCTCATGTACTCCGTGAGCGTCGCTTTAAAATTAGGTGTAAACAGATATTTAGGGTTGTTGAACGGGATTTCATTTAGAAAAGCGGCTCGTTTGGCATAATTTTTTCGATCCGGAATCGAGCGGTCTAATGCGTTCAAGGATTTAAAATGAATCGCCAAAGCGTCTGTTGGCTTCAAGCGTTTTAATGCTTGGGTGCGGAATTTGGTCAGAATGTCCGACTTCATTTTGAAAAATGCTGCACGTTCTGAATAGGAGAATTTCCTTCCGTTCGCCTGTTCCTTTTTGTATAAGGTGTCGATAAATGCCAATGATTTCTCCATCCGTTGGTACTCAAAAAACAACTTATTTTTCTTGTCTTTCGTCTGAATCGACGCTAGATAATCGGGGCCTGAAAGACTCACCGACAGCGAATCGTTGTTGTCTAAACAGATCCAAATTTTTGCTTTTGTTTTGGGGAAATACAGAAAACCAATGCCCCCGATGATGGCTTTTTTGCTGACTTTCCAACCTGTTTTTCTTAGGGAGAGGGTGTCTTTGGGCACGTAATTTTGATCGTCGTAAACGCTTGTGCGGACATAGACAATCGAGTCGGCCGTATTTTTTGCCGTGACTTTAATTCGAAATTGAGCCTGGGTTGTTAGCGAAATGAAAGAGGCCAACAAGAGTAGGAGGAAGTATTTCATGTAGCAAAGGTAAAAAAAAGTTGTCAGGGGACAGTAGTCAGTGTTCAGTCGCTAGTCGTCAGTCGCTAGTCATCAGGTTGGGGCTAAAATTTTCCTCGGACTAAAAGAAAACCCCACGCTAAAGCATGGGGCTTATAAATTTCCTCTGACTCCTGACTAGCGACTAGTGACTAGTGACTGACGACTGCTCCCTACCTCCTTCTTTTCCCCCTCGGAATCACCTTCGAACTCCGCGCACTGCCGCGCGGCATATCGCGTCTGCGTTCGCGATTATTCGCATAGCCATTCGAATTCCGCATCCCGATCATCTCCAAATCAATCGTCCGCTTCGCCAAATTCGTACTGCGAACTTTCACTTTGACCTTGTCGCCGAACGTGAATACGCGGCCGTTTGACTTGCCAACGATCCGGTAATTCTCTTTATCTAAATCGTAAAAATCATCATTCAAATCCACCATGCGAACTAATCCTTCGCACGAGGTATCCCCAATCTCCACAAATAAACCAAACTCGGTCACGCCCGTAATGATACCATCAAATACCTGCGGCTCATGCAAACTCATATACTCGACCTGCTTGTACTTGATCGACGCACGCTCTGCTTCCGCCGCTAATTTCTCGCGATCCGAGCTGTGCTTGCATTGAATCTCCAACGGCGCACGCTGTGGCGACTCACCCCCATCCAAATAATGCTGCAACAAACGATGCGTCATCACATCCGGGTACCGACGAATCGGACTCGTGAAGTGTGAATAAAACGGAAACGCTAAGCCAAAGTGCCCAACTGCATCGGTACTGTAACGTGCTTTGGACATCGTCCGCACTGCCAAACTCTGTAACACATGCTCCTCGCCTTTGCCCTCAATCGCCTCCATCAAGGCATTAAATGAATGACTCACCTGCTTCGGCTCTGTAGTCACCTGATACCCAAATTTCTTTGCAAAGGTCGAGAATACACGCAATTTCTCCGGATCCGGCGCCTCATGCACGCGATATACCATCGTATTTCGAGGGTCTGTTTGACGCATTTCATGGACAAATGTGGCGACTTTTTTATTCGCCAAAAGCATAAATTCTTCAACCAATTTATGCGCATCTTTTCGAATTCGAGGGTGCACGGCGATTGGCTTGCCAGCTTCGTCCAACTCAAACCGAACCTCCGCCGTTTCAAAATTCACCGAGCCCGTTTTGAAACGAGCCTCACGCAAAATATGTGCAAACTGATTTAAATGTTTGATAATGGGTTCATACGAATCCGTGACTTCGCCCGTATGTTCAATTAATTCTTGGGCTTGCTCGTAGGCAAACCGACGGTCCGAATGGATGACGGTCCGGCCGAACCACTCTTTGACAACCGCTCCTTTTTCATTGAATTCAAAGATGGCGGAGAAAGTTAATTTATCCTCGTTTGGCCGTAATGAACATAAACCATTCGATAATTTCTCCGGTAACATCGGTACCACGCGGTCCACTAAATACACCGATGTCGCACGCTTATACGCCTCCTGATCCAAAATGCTCCCCGGCTTCACATAATGTGACACGTCGGCAATGTGCACCCCAATCTCTGTATTCCCATTTTTCAACACCTGATAACTGATGGCATCATCAAAATCTTTGGCATCAATCGGGTCAATGGTAAAGGTCAATATCTTGCGCAAATCCTTACGCTTCTTAATCTCATCTTTTGGAATCGTTACCGAAATCGCATCTGCCGCATCTTCTACTGCCTCCGGAAACTCATACGGCAAGCCATATTCTGCTAAAATTGAGTGCATTTCTGTCTCATTTTCTCCCGCCTTACCCAATACTTTGACGACCCGACCTTCGGCTTTTTTACCAGGGGTGGCCCAGCGTAACACTTCCACAATCACTTTATCTAAGTGATTGGCGCCCATCGTTTCATAGCGATTGACATAAATATCTTCGTAAATTTTCTTTGAATCTGGTATCAAAAACGAATAGCCAGGCGTCACTTGAAGGACACCCACGAGCTCCGCAGAACGGCGTTCCAAAATTTCCACGACCTCACCTTCTGGGCGATCCTGCTTCTTATTCGATGATTTACGCGCTTGAACGCGCACACGATCACCGTCTTTGGCATCGTATAAATCTTGAGTCGACACCCAAATATCCTTCTCGGCATCATCGCGGATGATAAATGCAAAACGCGCATTGACATGATCCACGCGTCCTTCCACCATAAATGAATCGGTGTCCACGCGCACATTGCCATCGGCCTGCTTGATCAAGCGACCCTCACGCACTAAGCGCGCGACAACATCCGAATAAATTTCCTTGGTCTTGCGATCGCGAATCGCGAACGCCTTATGTAATTGATTGACTGAAAACGAACGGTCATCGTTCAATTCCAAATAATCCAATATTTCTTGCTGAAGGTTGTTGATGAACTTCTCCTCTTTTGGGCTAATTCCCATAATTTTTTTCTATTAAAGCGCAAGGTACATAACCTTGGCAGCGTTTCAAATCTTAAATCCTTATTTGTATCTTTGCCGGATGAATCGCTCCCGCATCGCGTTATTTTTATTGGTCATCTTCGTACTCACCGGTGGTTATTACGGATACCAATCTCTCCAAACAGGCTCCCAAGAAACCGTTTC
>CAIUGL010000010.1 GCA_903898715.1 uncultured Cytophagaceae bacterium | reverse complement strand
TCTTCCAATTGCTCATCCGCCGCGGCAGTTGAAATACGCATACAATCAGGAGCACCAAAACCAGAACCAGCTACGGTAGCCACATAAGCTTCATTCAACAACCACGTACAGAAATCATCCGAATCATTGATTGTGGTAGTTCCGTCAGACTTTCCAAAGTAATACGAGATATCCGGGAAAGCGTAAAACGCACCTTCCGGCATGTTTACTTTAAATCCTGGGATCTCACGCAATTTTCCTACGACCAATTTACGACGACGATCATACGCCGCTTTCATTTCATACGCATGATCTAATGTGCCATTGAATGCAGCAACCGCTGCTTTTTGTGCGATTGAATTGGTACCCGAAGTTACTTGTCCTTGCAATTTTTCGATTCCATCCGCAATCCATTTGGCTGCTGCGATGAAACCAATTCGCCAACCCGTCATCGCATGACCTTTGGCAACTCCATTAACCGTGATCACACGCTCTTTAATTTCTGGAATCGATCCGATGGAGAAATGACCGCCTTGGGTAAAGTTGATGTACTCATAAATCTCATCTGCCAGCACATAAATATTTTCATGACGTGCAACTACATTGGCGATGTCGCGCAATTCAGATTCCGTATACACCGAACCCGTTGGGTTATTCGGCGATGCGAACATCACCATTTTCGTTTTTGGTGTAATGGCTGCTTCGAATTGTGCAGGCGTCACTTTAAAGTTATTATCAAAAGCCCCTTGAACGATGACGGAAGTTCCTTCTGCCAACTTCACCATCTCAGAGTAAGAAACCCAATAAGGGGAAAAAATGATCACTTCGTCACCTAGATTGATCAAGGCGGCGATTGCGTTTGCCAACGAGTGCTTAGCTCCCGTCGAAACCACAATGTTTTCTGAGCCCCACTCTAAATTGTTATCGCGCTTTAACTTATTCGCGATAGACATGCGTAAATCGGGATAACCCGCAACTGGTGAATATCCGTGAAAACCATCATCAATTGCTTTTTTAGCAGCCTCACAAATGTGCGCAGGTGTTTTGAAATCAGGTTCACCTACGGATAAACTAATTACTTTATGACCTAGAGCAGCTAATTCACGCGCTTTTTTCGTCATCCCTAATGTAGATGATTCTTCTAAGGCTTGAATGCGTTGTGCTAATGATGATGTTGACATGTCTGTATACTTCAATATGGGTTAAAAACGGGCGCAAATTAGCTTTTTCTTCGCTGAAAAACTAATCAAAAACGCAAAAATGGGGCATTTATTTCAGTTGGCTTAGCTTCGCATACGCACCATCCGGAATGGCAATGAGCTCTTTATGCGTACCGCGCTCAACGATTTGTCCTTGATCCACCACCAAAATTTGATCGGCATGTTGGATCGTACTCAAGCGATGGGCAATCACTAAAACCGTTCGATTTTTCATCAAATTACTTAAAGCCGCCTGCACCAATTTTTCAGATTCATTGTCCAGTGCACTTGTCGCTTCATCCAAAATCAAAATCGGCGGATTGCGTAACACCGCACGAGCAATGGAGATTCGTTGGCGCTGACCACCCGACAATTTAGACCCTCGATCCCCAATCATCGTGGCATATCCATCCGGGCTTGCCTCGATAAATTCATGGGCATTCGCAATTTGGGCGGCCGCTTTAACCTGCTCAAGCGTAGCATCGGTACCAAATGCAATGTTATTGAAAATCGAATCATTAAATAATACGGACTCCTGGGTTACAATACCCATCAACGCACGTAAATCGGCCAATGGGATTTGTTTTAAAGGTACGTTGTCCACCGTAATTTTGCCTGAAGTAGCGTCGTAGAAACGAGGAAGTAAATCGGCAAGCGTCGACTTCCCTCCGCCGGAGGCGCCAACGAGCGCAATGGTTTGGCCTTTCGGAATTTCAAACGAAACTTCATTTAGCACGGACCGGCCAGGGACATAGGCAAAACCAACGGATTCAAAACGAATCGATTGGGTAAATTCCTTCACCGGGATGGCAGGCTCTTCCACTTGAATCTCAGACTCGGTATCCAATATTTCAATGATGCGATCCGCAGAAGCCACACCTCGTTGGATGCCTGAAAATGCATCAGCAATGACTTTGGCCGGACGCAAAACCTGTGAAAACGTAGCAATAAACGCAATAAACGTAGAAGCACTCAATTCGCCATCTCCCGAAATCACTAAGATTCCCCCGTACATCAAAATCCCCGTCACCACCAAAACCCCCAAACTCTCCGAAACTGGGGAAGTTAATTCCTGGCGAAACACCATGCGCAACAAGGAATGACGGTAACGCAAATTCGTTTCTTGAAATTTCGCATCCATCACCGGTTCTGCACGAAACGCCTTAACGACGCGCATTGCTCCAAAAGTCTCATCCAATAAACTGATGATGCCACTCAAATGCTGTTGCACTTCTCCGGCCGCACGGCGCAAGCGACGCGTGATTAACGCGATGACTCCGCCAGATAAAGGCAAAATGATTAAAGAAAATAAAGTCAATTTCACCGACATACTTGCCAGGAAAACGAAGAACATAATCAAGGTGAAAATCTCTTTAAACGTAGCCGTGAATGCCCGACCTATACTGTTTTCCACCTCCTGCACATCAGTTGTCAAACGTGACATCAAGTTTCCTTTCTTTTGTTCCGAGAAATAACTCAAATCCATGCGTATAGCACGTTCGAATACCGCTTGTCGCAAGGATGCGATCGTATCCGCCTCCACCGTTTTTAAGATTCGTTGCGAAAAATACCGAAAGACATTAGCCAATAAAACGGACGTAATGATTGCGCCGCAGGCATATTGCAAGGCACCCAAACGACCATACGATTCTAAAGCGCCATAAAAGTAATGATTGAAAACAAACGAAAAATAACTTGGCGAAACTGAGAATTCCGGGAGCGTACGATATAAAGCAGCTTGATTCGCAGACGCTTGATTGAACAAAACATTCAACAAGGGAATCAATAAGGTGAAATTCAAAATCCCGAAAAGACTGCCTAACAGCGAAAATCCGAAATATGGAAAT
>CAIUGL010000009.1 GCA_903898715.1 uncultured Cytophagaceae bacterium | reverse complement strand
TATTACATCGGATAATTACTCGATTACTTGAGGAACTTTAAAGTATTTCTCGTTCGCATCAGGACCTAAAGCAAGGGCCTTTGAGCGATCCAAGCCATCCAAGGCAACATCCTCACGCAAGTGATTTAAGGCAGAAGTCATATGCACTAAAGGTGCAACACCGGTTGTATCTACGGCATTCAATGCTTCCATCCAATCCAACACTTTGTTTATGGAATCCTGCATTTCCCCTACTTGCGTTTCCTTTAACTCCAAGCGAGCTAAATGCGCAATCTTGACAACATCATCCTTCGTTACTTTCATCTTTTTTGGGCTTTAACTTTTTATCCTCGGGCATCTCCTTATCCAAAAAACTATTGAGCACATCGCGATTAAATGTCGTGGTAATCTGTCCAAATGAATCAATATTCATTTCAAATCCCGCTAAATCAGGGTGTACTTTAGGTCCCTTCGGAGCTACTTTAGATTTGTTTTTCATGACGCAAGTTTAGGGAAAACGGACAAAGCCGCATGTAATCGTTCAATCACTTCCTCTTTCCCCCACAATTGCATAGATATCATCAAATCGGGACCAGCACCATTGCCACTCAAAGCAACACGTAACATTTGCATTACTTTTCCCATCTTAATTCCAGATTCCTCTAGGGCTACTTGAATCGATTGCTTAATTCCTTCAGCTTCCCATGAATTACAAGAAGGTAACTGAGCTGCAATCACTTCCAAGCCATTCTTAGCCTCAACATTCCATTTATTTGCCATTACAGCTTCATCATAAACACTTGGCCTATTAGAAAATTCATGAACCAATTGACCGATTTCCTGAGGAAACGTAACCCTATCTAAAAACAAATGAACAAATGCCTCAGCATCTTTCGTTGGCAAATTAGGCAAATTGACCTGAGCTAATTCAGCGATATCCGCTTGCTTTAAATATTGCTGATTAAACCATTTGGCTTTATTTACATCAAATTTAGCACCTGCTTTATTGATACGCTCCAATGAAAACGCATCTACAAGTTCTGCTAAACTAAACAATTCCTGCTCCGTTCCTGGGTTCCAACCTAAAAAGGCTAGAAAATTTAACGTTGCTGCAGGCAAATAACCTTCCTGCTTAAATCCTTTTGACACAGTACCAGTTTGTGGATCAACCCATTCCATCGGAAAAACAGGAAAACCACCTAAATCAGCATCGCGCTTGGACAACTTGCCATTCCCCTCTGGCTTTAACAAAAGCGGAAGATGGGCAAATTGTGGTGCTTGCCAACCAAAAGATTGATACAACAAAATATGCAATGGAGCAGATGGCAACCACTCCTCCCCACGAATAACATGGGTGATTTCCATGATGTGATCATCGACCACATTGGCCAAATGGTAGGTGGGCATGCCGTCCGACTTCATTAAAACTTTATCGTCCATACTTGAGGTATGCACATGTACCCAATCGCGCACACTGTCTTGAAAGCGAATTTCCCCTTTGGCAGGAACTTTTAATCGAATCACATAAGGCGTGTCCGAGGCTAGTAATGCGTCCACTTCAGCCGGTGGCATAGCAAGCGAATTACGCAATTTTACCCGAGTCAAGGCATTATATTGAAAAGCGGAACCTTTGCTTTCAAACAAAGTACGCATGGCATCTAATTCCTCAGATGAATCAAACGCGTAGTAGGCTTTACCTTCTTTAAGTAACTGATCCGCATATTGCTTATAAAGTGCTTTCCGTTCACTTTGGCGGTAAGGAGCATGGGGGCCATCGGAACCTACACCTTCATCTGGACTAATGCCAAGCCAAGCTAAACTATCTAAAATGTATTGTTCCGCACCGGGCACAAAACGTGTTTGATCGGTATCTTCGATACGTAAAATGAACGTACCGCCCATTTTTCGAGCAAATAAATAATTATATAAAGCTGTTCGTACACCACCAATATGCAAAGGGCCCGTAGGACTTGGGGCAAACCGAACGCGAACTTTTTGAGACATAATTTATGATTTATAGGCAATACAAGAAATTTCAACGCGGACATCTTTAGGTAAACGAGCCACCTCGACAGTTTCCCGTGCAGGGAAATGATCACTAAAGAAAGAACCGTAAACTGCATTGATTTGAGCGAAGTGCCCCATGTCTTTGACGAAAATGGTGCATTTTACAATATCCTGATAGGAATAACCGCCAGCAGTTAAGATATGACCTAAATTTTTCATCACCTGATTCGTCTCGTCTTCGATCGTAGCACCAGCTTCAAACGCAGCGAGTGCAATTTGACCGGATACGTACAAGGTGCCGTTCACTTCTACTGCCTGTGAATAAGGACCAATAGCAGCGGGGGCATCAGGAGAAAAAATGATTTTTTTTGTCATACCTTTGAAATTGAGATGCAAGTTACCAAAATTTGCGCGAATCCCCGAAGAGCCAGAGACTGATTTTTCATGCGTACAGACTTCAGAAAACTAATTATCCGGAACAAAGGAATTGGCTATATGCTAATTTCCTCCTTATGTTTCGCACTCATGTCTGCCATCGCAAAATCCATGAGCACTCGATTCGGATCCGTTGAACTTGTATTTTTTCGCAGTGCGGTGGGCTTACCATTTTTATTGACAAGTCTTTATCAAAAACCAGCGGTTCAAAAAGGCGGCAAGTTATACTTCATCATACTTCGCGGACTATTAGGCGCATTTACCCTGTATTGCCTATTTTACACGTTGGAGCACCTAGGCCTTTCCTTAACAAATACCTATGGCCAAGCATTTCCACTTTTCATCGCCATCTTTAGCTTCTTTATTTTCCCCAACGAACGCCTGTCTACGAAGCAAGTTTTGTTTTTGTTAGTTGGCTTTTTCGGAATCATCCTCATTTTCCAACCAGAGGCGCAAGGCCAACTCGTCCACCACGCCACCGGAATCATCTACGCGATGGGAACAGCACTGGGATATTTAGCCATTAAAGAAGCTCAAAAATATTATGATTCGCGCTGGGTCGTAGTTTCATTTATGGCCGCAGGTTTTGTGGCATCAAGTATTTCTTTAGCCTTGGGTACGTGGGGTGATTACCCTAACAGCTTTTTCACGGGACAATGGGTTACACCCATAGGCTGGGAATGGGTTTGGGCATTAATCATGGGCTTGTTGGCCTTAGGCGTCCAATATTTCACAACGCAAGCACTACTGCATGAAAAGACTAGCATCGTGGGCGCTGCAGGCAATAGTGCCGTTTTGTTCTCCATACTCATTGAAATTAGCTTAGGACATGGGTTCCCTTCGGCAATCGTATGTATCGGAATGGGGTTGGTTGTGTGGGGGAGCTATCGAGTAAGTAAGAGGTGAGAGGTGAGAGGTGAGAGGGGGGGGCGCGAGAAGAATGGAGAGGGTGTGCGCCCTCTGCCTTGACCCCACTCCCCTCACGCCGTGCCACTCCCTCACTGCCGCTCCCTCTCCCGCTTCCGCC
>CAIUGL010000008.1 GCA_903898715.1 uncultured Cytophagaceae bacterium | reverse complement strand
ATATTTATAAAAGATTTATTTTTTAAATTTTGAATAAATATCAAAAAGTCTCATTTTCGGCGTTTATTCGCCTCTTTTTATGAAAAATAATCAAGAAATCGCCGTTGAAGTTTGCGCCTATTCCCTCTTTTCTTGTTTGGCCGCTGATCGCGCAGGAGCCGATCGCGTCGAACTATGTGCTGGCCCACATGACGGTGGAACGACGCCTTCCACCGGTCTGGTTAAGCAGGTGTTAGCGGATACCACCATTCAAGTGCATGCGATGTTGCGCCCTCGAGGTGGTGATTTCTGTTATGATGCCACGGAGAAGCAAACGATGTTAGCGGAGGCGGCTGATTTAGTGGCTGCGGGCGTACATGGATTAGTCGTGGGAGCTCTGCTGCCAAACGGGGATCTGGATATTGATTTTTTGAAAGATATCAAACGGGTGGCTAATGACGCCTCGCTTACATGCCATCGGGCCATAGATGTTTCTAGAGATCCATTAGAGGTCATGGAAGGGCTCATCGATTTAGGCTTTGTTCGGATTTTAAGTTCAGGCCAAAAAGACAAGGCCATGGATGGAATCGAAGCTTTAGCGGAGATGGTTGAACGTGCCGATGGCCGCATTCAAATCATGGCTGGCAGTGGGGTCAACCCTCAAAACTGCACCTTTTTCAAGCAAATAGGGGTTGATGCGATACATTTAAGCGCACGAACAGTTCGTAATTCGATGATGGAATACCGCAGACCTGGGATTTCTATGGGTGGTGTTGCAACGATTTCAGAATTTGAGGTAGCGCTGGCAAGTGAAGAAATCATTCGCCAGGCTATTCATCAAATACGTTCGAATTAGTTTTCGAATAAATCTGTCACGACCCAATCCTCTTGGCGGATTGTTTCTAATGAAATTAATTCTGAATGATTACGCTTGAAGGTAGGGACGTTAAATTCCATTTCTGAAATTCCCCCATTGACATATTGCGAGACCATTTGATCAAAGCGCTCTTCCTCTGATAAATTTTCAGCTTCAAGTGTAATTGGGTTCCCTGGTATTAATTCTTGTGCTTCAAACTCTCCTTGCGTGTAAGGCTTGGATTTATTTCCTTTGAAATAGTCGTTGAAGCCATCTTCTTCATGCTCAAAACCTGCGGCAATTACCGTTAGATATAAGCTTTCATTTAGATCATTGTCGGTCGAATAACCAAACTTCACCATATCCGCTTGGGCATAGATGCGATCATTCAAGTAATTGATAATGGTGTTTTGTTCCTTCATCAATAATGGACGCTTGCTGCACGTAGATACCGTTACTAAGATGCGCTTCGCGCCCTTAATTTCTTGCGAATTTAATAAAGGAGATTTCAATGCTTCTTCAATAGCATCCGCAGCGCGATTCTCGCCTTCACCATAGGACGAACTCATCATGGCTTTTCCGGCGTTTGTCAATACTTTCTTTACATCCATAAAGTCAGTATTGATATCACCTGGTTTTGAGATTACGTCCACGACCGATTTAACGGCTTTTGCCAAGACATCGTCTGCTTTCGAGAAAGCATCGGACATAGGTAAATTTTCGTAGTGTTCGGCTAATTTATCGTTCATGACAACGATGACCGTGTCACAAAAACTTTTTAATTTATCCACGCCCGCCATAGCGAAGTGGATTTTATCTCTTCCTTCCCACTTGTAGGGTGCAGTGACTACAGCAACGGTTAACAAATTACGCTCACGTGCGATTTCTGCAATGACCGGTGCGGCTCCTGTTCCTGTTCCTCCACCCATACCCGCGGTGATAAACACCATTTGCGTATCATTCGATAAGACTTGTTGGATTTTTTCGCGAGATTCCAAAGCGGCTTGTCGGCCTACTTCCGGATCCGTACCAGCACCTAAACCTTGTTGGCCCAACTTAATCTTCGTTTGCACCGGGTTTGACGCTAATGCTTGTGAGTCTGTGTTACAAATAACTAAGTCGGCGCCTTTGATATCCATCTCTTTCATGTGCTTAACGGCATTTGAGCCGCCACCACCGATACCGATAACTTTGATGATAGATTTAAAAGAATTTTCCGGAATCATTTCCATGTCGTGATCAAAAAAAGATGGGTTCGAAGTATTCATGTAGGCAACAATAGGTCAATAAAGTGTAAAAATACGTTTTTTTAGTTATTCCCCCAACGCCATTCATTGCCTAATTCCAACTCTCGGCGCAAGTTTTGCTTAATGAAAAAGTCGCGTGTGGAATAGAAGTCGAGCTTTTTGGCAGGGATGGTGGGCGCGTTACCCAACGCATACAGTAACATGGCTGTATACTTTACATTGTTTTCCATTTCTGATTTATTTACTAAATCGAATGAATCGCAATTGGCATGGTAACAATCTAATACGGATCTCGTTAATTTCCCAAGTGGGTCAGCTGCGGGAATACCTTCCATTAAAAATGCTTGATGATCTGAATGTAGTCCGGCTGAATTGTGAATTTCATTGCCAAATTTCGCATCGATGGATTTGATTTTATCCCCGATTTCTTTCAGGAAAGGAAGCATTTCATCACGTCCGCCTGCATTAAATCCATAAACGTTATTCACCATGTCTAAATTGATCATATAGACAATATCGTCAATTTCCCCTGTGCGTTTTGCGCGTTCAATGTAAGCTTTAGAGCCTAGCAAGCCCTCTTCTTCGCCCATAAACGCCACAAACTCAATGGTACGCTTGCTTGTCAAACCTAGGGCTTTAAATGTACGGGCGATGTCTATGACAGAAAATGAACCAATTCCATTATCAATGGCTCCCGTGGCTAGATCCCAAGAATCTAAATGGCCGCCGATGATGATTTTTTCATGGCGAAGTTTTCTGCTTTCACCTTTTAAGGTAGCTACTACATTGCGCGCTTTGATCGGTTGGCTCAAATTATGCATCTCAATCATGCTCAATAAGCCTGGCTGCTCCACGAGCCATTTGCGTAATTCAGTGCCGCTTTCAAGTGAAATACAAACAGCCGGGATGGAAATTAAATTACCTGTTACGGAAGCCGTTCCTGTTAGTAAAACTTCCCCTTTGACGGTGTTGACAAAGATGACACCGATGGCACCATATTGAATAGCTAAGGCTGTTTTCTCGGAACGATGTAGATTTCTTGTGCCGGCAGGGGCGTCTAATAAGCCGATGTTCGCTAGCACCACTTTGCCCTTTACGAGGTCTTTTTTGGCAGCAAAATCTGCATCTAATCCATTGCCGCAGTCGATGATTGTTCCTGTTACGTTTGCTTCTACTGGGGTAAGTGCTAAGGCAACTACTTTAATGTCTCTGAAGTCATCTGATTTGGGAGGTGCAACGGATAAGGTAACGGTATCGCGCGCCCAAGCTTCAACTTGAAATCCTTCATATTTGGTATCGCGAAATCCGTAGCTTTTGAATAGTTGGTAAGCAAATTCCTCTGCTTTTTTGCCATTGGCACTACCTGTTAACCGGTGGCCAATTTTTTTACAGGCATCGCCCAAGGTGACATAGGCTTTAGAATTTTGATCAACCTCTTCTTTGATGCGCTTGAAGACAGACTCCAATGATTCTTCTCCACCTAAGGGAATGGAACTCGTTGCCAAGATTCCAATGGAACTACAAATAAGTAGGAGTAAAACTTTTTTCATACAAGGAGCACAGAGGTTACAAATTTGTCAATGAAATTAATGCATTTACAGGAAAATTGCAAAATGAATTAAGGTAAGGGACAAGGACTTGTGGCATCTCCTTTTCGGGTTAGTTGCTTACACCAAAATGCCTTCTCTTTTTCAGGAATTGGTTTCCCTTCGTAAAACTGATTGATGCGCTCAATTGCTTGCGTTGTCTTCGCTTGATCTAGGTCAATAAGGACCTCTAGGACAATAAATCGCATCGCAATTTGTTTGGCAGGAATCCCGAGTAGTGTCAAATCATTTTTGATGGACTGAATACGTGTTGGACTGTAGGTGCGTGCTCGACTAGAAAAAATACTCGACATCAATACATTTTCAGCCATTTGCTTGACCATGGTCGTGTCGTATTTGGCATAGTAGGCAGGAAGATTTTTGATGAAATAACTAAAAATTGGATTGTCTGAATCAAGCATTGCTTTTTGAATCAAAAGAAAGTTCAATTCGGATCCGTAGTTTTCCGTCGCTTCTGATTTCGCATAGTCGTTGACAATGGCCATATTTTGTGTCGTATCCATCGTGACGCGCGTATAGAAAGCAGTGGAAAGTAATAAGTCTGGTTGGCGATCACCTGCTTGGTAACGCGCTAATTTCGCTGCATCGCGTTCTTTAGGATCTGTGGCGAGCTGTAGTGTCTTAAGAATCCCGGGTACTGAATTCAATTCTTCGCCCATAATTTCTATATGCCAGATTTTGCCCTCGGGCGAGAGGATGATAAAAGATGGGGTGGAAGGAATGTAGATTTTATTCTTGCGTAAGAAAAGACCATTTTCTCGTTTAGAAAGATCTAATTGATAGGCAAGGAAGTTTTTATCTAGGTAATTTTTGATGACAGGGCTCCGCAAGGTTTTGTCGTAGGCCAAACAATGGGAACAAGTAGGCAGAAATGCTTCGAGTAAAATCGGTTTTTTTTCTTTGGCTGCCCGCTGAAAAATCGCTTCGGGGGCTTCCCACGTTTTGAAGGATGGATTTTGTCCAAAACCTGAAAGTGCGAGTGTCAATAAAAAACCAATGATTGGAAGCGTTCGAGTCATCTTTATTATTTTTCTCAAAAATACATTATCCTGCCCAATTTTCTCTATCTAAATTTCTATATGTGATGGCCTCAGCCATGTGACGGGTATTTATTTCTGGTTGGTCCGCTAAATCGGCAATGGTTCGAGCTACTTTGAGTATGCGTTCATAGGCGCGTGCTGAAAGTTTTAATCGACGCATGGCTTGTTGCAAAAGTTGTTCTACCTCTGGGTTGAGCTGACAATATTGACGGACTTGGAGGCCCGTCATCCCTGCATTGGCATGGACTTTGGGACTCTGGATAAACCGCAGTTGCTGTAATTTTCGTGCATTAATCACGCGTATACGAATGTCCTCGCTGGCTTCGGCTATTTCAGGTGATCGGATGTCTTCAAAGGCGACCGGACTTACTTCTATATGTAAGTCGATGCGATCGAGGAGTGGCCCCGAAATTTTATTCAAGTAGCGCTTGACCATTTCTTCGCCACAGGTACAGTCTTTAGTAGGATGGTTGAAATAGCCGCAGGGACAGGGGTTCATGCTGGCGATGAGCATAAAGTTTGCCGGAAATTCGATGGCTGATTTGGCCCGAGATATCAGTACGAGATGGTCCTCAAGTGGCTGGCGCATGACTTCTAAGGCATGACGTGAAAATTCAGGCAATTCATCGAGGAATAGGACACCGTTGTGTGCCAATGAAATTTCTCCCGGTTGCGGACTGGAGCCACCACCGATTAGCGCAGTAGCAGATATACTATGGTGTGGGGCTCGAAATGGGCGCTTTGAAATCAATTGTGAATTTTGAGCAATTTTTCCTGCGACAGAGTGAATGATGGTGGTTTCCATGGCTTCTTCCAAACTGAGTGGAGGCAAGATGCTCGGTATGCGTTTGGCCAACATTGTTTTCCCGGCTCCTGGTGGGCCGATGAGGATCAGGTTATGCCCACCTGCCGCGGCGATCTCGAATGCTCTTTTGGCTACTTTTTGGCCATGGACATGGGCGAAATCCAGACTGTTGTCATAGGTATACGTATTCGTTTTAGTCGTGGGAAAAGGAATGTGACTGGTTTTTCCGCGTAGGAACAGGACGGTTTCTCGTAAGGTTTCCATGCCAAAAACCTCCATTCCTTCAATTAAAGCGGCTTCCGTCGCATTGGCTAGCGGCAAAATTATTTTAGTGAAGCCTTGTTTTTTCGCTTCAATTCCCATGGCTAAAGCACCCTTGATTGGCCTAAGTACGCCATCCAGCGCAAGCTCTCCCATAATGACAAAATTTGCTAATGCTTGCATATCCACTTGCTCGGAGGCATGCATCAGCGATAAAGCGATGGGCAAGTCATAGGCAGAGCCTTCTTTCCGGATGTTTGCGGGGGCCAAATTAATGATCACTTTGCGTCTAGGGAAAAAGCAGCCCATGTGTTTGATGGCTGATTCGACACGAAGGATTGATTCTTTGATGGTGGAATCTGGCAGGCCTACGAGAAAGCATTTGCTGCCGCGTCCTACATTCGTTTCAATGGTGATTAGTGCGGCGGAAATGCCAATAACGGACATGCCGTAAGTTTTTGCGAGCATCTTTTTTTATTAAATCTACGTGTGTGCTCGCAGATAATCGAAGGTTTCTAATCAGTTACTTGGACAATTTCTGCATTTACCAAGAACTTGATTTTTTTACCTATTGGAATGGCCTGGTTGTTGGGAATGTGTCCAGCTGGGAAATCAAAAGCTATTGGATAGTGATAGTCTGCCGTATGCTCGAGGATCATGTCTTCGACACCTAAGCCTATGGTTAAACTAGCTTCTTTGCAATCGGTAAATCCGCCAATGATCAATCCGGCTAGGTCGGCCAAATATCCCGCTCGCTTGAGTTGGAGTAATAGTCGGTCTACATGATACAGGCGTTCGCCTACTTCTTCAATGAAAAGAATCTTCCCTTTGGGATTAGGGAAACTGTTACTTCCAATCAAGTGGGTGAGTAATGACAGGTTGCCACCTATGATACTTGCTTCCGCAACGCCATGTTTATTTAATGCGTGACTTGTAGTATGCATGTGAGTACGACCTTCAAAAAGTAGGGTATGTAAATTGGCCAATGCCGCTTCTCCACCTTTTTGGCAGAAATTATTGGGCATGGGGCCATGTATGCTGGCGATTGAAAAGGTGTCAATGTGGCAAAGAAGTGCGGTGATATCGGAGAAGCCAACGATCCATTTGGGGTTCTTGCGAAATTTTGTAAAATCCAACCCGTCGAGGAGTCGGCTGACGCCATATCCTCCGCGCAGTGGAAAAATCGCTGCGATGCTCGGGTCGTCGAGCATTTGTTGCAGGTCCGAGCGGCGTTGCTCATCTGTTCCGCCTAGACCAAAGTGCTCGGCTAGATAATGATCTCCCAGTACAATTTCTAGTCCCCAGTCGGATAAAACTTGAAGTCCTGCTTTCCATTGATCGGAAGTGGGATGTGATGCGGGCGAGATGATGCCTACACGATTTCCAGGTTTTAACAGGTGGGGTAGTTGGGACATGGGTATTATTATAAGAATACGACTTCTTGTATCAGTTCGGAATGTGCGTATTTGTTAATCAATTCAATCATTTTGGCTTTGGCCATCATGAGTTCTTTTTTGAGTGGCGCGCTATCTAGTTGGAGAAACAGTTTGCCGTTTTTGATATACATTTTTTGGGTACGAGCGGCGATTGGTTTGCCCATGATCTCTTCCCAGTGGGCTACTATATACGTTTCGTCGTATTGCCCTTGGAGTTTATAGACGCGTAAAAGGGACTCAATCGCCTCCTTGAGGGGCTGGCTTTCACTTTTGCGGTGTGCGGCGCGTGGGCCTTTGGGGCTAAAAGGGGAATCCATTTTCGAAGTTTACGGAGCAAAGGTATGTTTTTTTGGTACTATTTGGGGTCGTAATTGGTCGATTTTAATTTTTTTTTAATTTTTTTTTCAAATTTTAATTCTCAAAAAAGTACCTAATAAAGGGGCTATTTTTGGGTAAAATATCAAGATAGTACAATAGCTTTTTTTTTGGGTCGAATATTTTGTGCGGTGGGGGGTTTGGGGCATGTAAAAATTAAATTAGAATTGCATTACTTTTGCTTGTACTGAAAAATACAACGGCAGTTAAACTATGAAAACTACTCCGTCATTTTTCAACAAGTTTTATTAACAAAAAAATAATTCTTTAACCCCAAATTACCAAACTAATGAGTACACAACA
This sequence comes from uncultured Cytophagaceae bacterium, assembly GCA_903898715.1. GTDB lineage: Bacteria > Bacteroidota > Bacteroidia > Cytophagales > Spirosomataceae > Aquirufa > Aquirufa avitistagni. The sequence continues at coordinate 966 of CAIUGL010000008.1, read as the reverse complement.
ACCAAAGCCAGCTGCTAAGCCAGCTGCAACCGAAAAAAAATCTGGCGGTATTTCTGCAGGTTTAATCCTAATTGTCCTGTTTGCTATTGCGATTGCAATTTACACCCTTGTCATGGGAGATGGATCTCACTTTGAAGGTGGAACAAACGAAGGACACCCACTTCCAGGTGACTACTTTGGTGTAGTTTACAAAGGTGGAGTTATTGTGCCAGTTTTGATGACTTGTTTCTTAACTGCATTAACATTCTCAATTGAGCGTATGTTTACAATCGGTAAAGCAAAAGGAACTGGTGATGTAAACGCATTCGTTCGTTCAGTACAAGCTGCGTTGGACAAAGATGATGTTGAAGGAGCTTTAAAAGCTTGCGACAAGCAAAAAGGTTCAGTAGGTAATGTTACTTTAGCTGCAATCAAAAAATACAAAGCGTTGATTTCTGATACGGCTTTGGATAAAGAGCAAAAATTAGCTGCATTAAGCAAAGAAGTGGAGGAAGCTACTTCATTGGAATTACCAATGTTGGAGAAAAACTTGACAATCATTGCAACATTGGCGTCAGTATCAACTTTGATCGGTCTATTAGGAACGGTAATTGGTATGATCAAGGCCTTTGCTTCATTAGGTAACTCAGGTGGATCTACAGATTCATCAGCGTTAGCAAACGGTATCTCTGAGGCCCTAATCAATACGGCATTAGGTATCGGTACTTCGGCGATCTGTATCATTGCATATAACGTATTTACAGCGAAAATTGATGAGTTAACTTACAGCATTGATGAGATCGGCTTGAGCGTTAACCAGAACTACGCTACGCATCACAATTAATATTTGAACCGATTTAGGGGCCTAGCCCTTTCATTCAATTTTATTCACAGTTCAAAAAAATAATTGTTATGCCAAAAGTTAAAGCCAAAAGACAAAGTGTCTCACTCGACATGACAGCGATGTGTGATGTGGCTTTCCTTCTT
>CAIUGL010000007.1 GCA_903898715.1 uncultured Cytophagaceae bacterium | reverse complement strand
CCAAATACAAATAGTCAAACCTACAGGCCCAGCGCGGCTGGAAACTATTATGTTCGGGTGTTTAATGGCACCTGTTACGGAACCTCTTCCGACATCACCATTAATGCATGTGGAATTACCCAAACAGGTAGAATGACCGCAACAGAATACAATAATATGATTAATAGATTAGGAGGAGCTGCTAATACCGCCAATAAAGGAGTCGATGACCGAGGATTGATACTCAATGTGCCTAATTGAGGAAGTATAACCGTATAAATAATCGAATTATTTTAGAACTGGGATTATATAAAACCAAAGGATCTTATTCTTTGGTTTTATTTATTTTACCCCCTTCGCTGAAACCCCACCACCGCCAGCATCCTGCCCGTAATTCCGTTCTCTTTTCGATGCGAATAGAACACATCATTATTCGCCACCGTGCAATAGTCGGAAATTTCAATTTGGGTAACACCTAATTCCTGTAACTGCGCCGCATTCGTGGCCTTCAAATCCACATGCCAGCGTGCGCCGCGCTTTTCCTTGTGATTGAATTGCTCCGCTACTTCATCGCCCACTTCGAAATGTGTGAGGCTGATGCAAGGACCGATGTACGCTAAAATATCTGTTGGATTTGATCCGCCGGCAATCATGGCGGAGGCCGTTTTGTGAACGATTTGGGCGACGGTGCCTTTCCAACCGGCATGAATCGCAGCGGCGGTTTGACGGACAGGATCGGCGAGAAGTATAGGACAACAATCCGCTATCCCTACACCCGCAAAAATACCCTGCTCAGACGTCAAAACAGCATCAAAACCTGTTTGATACCCCGCCTCCGAGGTCGTCCAGATTTCAGACCCATGCACCTGATACGAACGCGCCAAAGCGTCTGGTGAAATACCTAAATCTAAACAAAAAAGTGAAAGATTTTGAGTGATGTCCGCTGGATCATCGTCGGTATGTACCCCTAAATTTAACGATTGATACGCTTGTGAACTCACTCCGCCGTGGCGAGTCGAAATACCCGCCACGAGCTGAGGAATGTGTTTGAAAATTTCAGGTCGAATGACCCGGCTATGCGTCATAACTTAATCCATACTGCTTCAATACCTCATCCGGAACACCGTTCCATTGATTCGGGGTATTGCCTTTGTAATCCAAATCCGCGATGCCCATCTTCGACGTATAAAATCCAGTCGCCGTTAAATTACGCATCAAAGTAAAGAAACTCACCCCTTGCGATAAATGCTTCGGTGCCGTTTCCGGATAAGCAATATCATCGACGATGTTGATGCGTTGCGCCGCAGTGATCTCCGTGAATTTCTTGCTAAAACGCTTGTTGGACTCCGAGTCCAACCAACGCAATCCACCGCGCATCGGTGTCTTAAATTCAGGTTTGTCTTTTACAATGAATTCAATAAATGCCGTTACGCCGGATTGCGACGCACTACCCGATTTCTTATCGGCCGGAATGATGATGTCCGACAAGATCGTAATCGTGTCTAATTCATGTTTGTTCAAGAAAACTTCCGCCTGTAAGCGGGCCTCCATTTCGGCCTCTTCCTGCGTCCGACCGTTTGGTCTTTTCACAGCAGTTTTACCTAATTCTAAATTCTCAATCGCCTTTTCATCCGGATTGAATACGGCCAAGCCCAACGAACTCAAGCCCATATTTTTTAAATAGTCTCTTCTTTTCATTATAGGTTGCCTTTTTTACGTTGATCAATAATGTACTCCGATGTCCGTAGCGATAATGCCAAAATCGTCCACGTCGCATTTTTGTCTCCCTGAGAAACAAATGGCGCCGCATCCGCGACAAATAAATTCTTCACATCATGTGCTTGGCAATTTGAATTCAATACCGAGGTATTCTTATCATTACCCATACGCGCCGTTCCCACTTCGTGGATGATACGTCCTGGATCCGCCAAACCATAATTATTTTCCGCACCCGGCTTTTTGCCCATCGGCTCACCACCCATCGCATGGATGATTTCCTCAAAGGTATCCTGCATGTGCTTCGCTTGTTTCACTTCGTAATCCGCCCATTTGTAATGGAAACGTAACACGGGAATACCGTATTTATCCACCACATTCGGGTCGATTTCACAGTAATTATCCTCACGAACAACCGGTTCCCCTCGTCCTGCAAAATTCACATACGCTCCGTAGAACCGGCGGTAATCTTCTTTCAATGTGGCGCCATAGCCTCCCGCTGCCTTTTTCAAACCATCACGTGTGAAGTTCTCGCGGCCGTTTAATCCTTCGATGCCCCAACCGAATCCGTAGTTTGGCATACCCATACCTCCACCATATTCGATGTGGTAACCGCGTGGGAAATCTAGTTTGGAGTTGTCTAACCACCATGGCGTGTAAATGTGCATACCACCTACACCATCTTCATTGTAGCGCTTTCTGTCAAACAACTTCGGAATGATCGCCGAACGAGAAGCTCCCGTCGAATCATTCAAATATTTACCTACCACGCCACTCGAATTAGCTAAACCATTCGGGAAGCGAGAACTTTTGGAATTCAATAATAAACGAGCTGTCTCACCCGCACTGGCTGCCAATACAACAATTTTACCGCGTACGGTATATTCTTGCATCGTACCTGTGTGGATATACGAAACGCCAGTGGCTAAACCCGTTGCCGGATCTGTCGTTACCTCACGCGCCATCGCGAACGGCAACATCGTTAAATTGCCCGTTGCTGCAGATGGTTTAATCAATACCGAAGAGGAAGAGAAATCCGCGTAGGCCGAACACCCACGGTTACATTGGCCGCAATAAAAACATTGGCCACGCTCATTGTTGATGGGTTTTGTCAACATCGACATCCGAGAAGGATAGGTCGGGATACCCAAGGCTTTATTCGCCTTCTTAATCATTAATTCGTGCAAACGAGGTTGCGGAGGAGGTAAGAAATAACCATCTGGGTTGTTGCGTAAGCCTTCATTCGTACCGAAAACCCCAATCAATTTATCTACTTTATCGTAATATGGTTTGACATCGTCATAGCCAATCGGCCAGTCATCACCCAATCCATCAATACTTTTTCTTTTGAAATCATCCGGTCCAAAACGCAAGGAAATACGTCCCCAGTGGTTCGTACGGCCACCCACCATCCGCGAACGGAACCAGTCGAACTTGGTACCATCTTTACGTGTGTAAGGTTCTCCTTCGATATCCCAACCGCCATAAGCGGCATCAAAATCACCAAAATTACGGAGTGAAGAACTTGAACCGCGGCGCAATGACTCGTAAGGCCATTTCATTTGGGTCATGTCTTTGGGGTCAGCTGGGTCGAACGGTTGGCCTGCTTCCAACACACAAACTTTGGCTCCCGCCTTCGTTAATGTATGTGCTGCCATTCCTCCTCCGGCTCCAGAACCCACAATCACCACGTCGAAAACTTCTTGTTGGGATTGAATGTAAATAGACGAATTAATCATAGTTATTGATAAGGTTTTAAAGAATGGTAAATGTATAAAATTTGACTTATTTTTGTTTTCATTAGCGACAAAAATTTTGGCCAAAAAATTACCCGATGGGCAAGAACCTTTGAAAAAAGGAGAGACCCCACTTTCCAGACAGTTTAATCAAATCAAAGCCAAATATCCGGGTGCTATTTTGCTATTCCGGGTAGGTGACTTTTATGAGACGTTTGGCGAAGATGCGGTCAAGGCTTCCAAAATTTTAGGGATCACGCTGACACGCCGGAATAACGGCAATGCCGATGATCATTTAGCGGGATTTCCGCACCATTCCTTAGATACCTATTTACCCAAATTAGTACGTGCCGGCCAGCGTGTAGCCATCTGTGACCAGTTGGAGAATCCAGCCGAAGCCAAAGGCATCGTGAAACGTGGCGTGACTGAATTAGTGACTCCCGGCGTTTCGTTCAACGATCAAGTGCTCGATCACAAACGCAATAATTACGTTGCCGCGATTAGCTACCAAGAAAAAGACGCGCAATACGGCGTGGCATTTTTAGATATTTCCACCGGGGAATTCATGTGCTCGCAAGGGCCTTTGGCCTATGTCCAAAAGCTGATTCAGAGTTTCATGCCCGCAGAGATTTTATACCCGAAGAAATACCGGTCGGTGTACCAAGAAAATTTCGGCGACCAAACCCATTCCTTCTCCCTAGAAGAATGGATTTTTTCCCATGAATTTACCTATCCCTTATTGACCGAACATTTCAAGACCAAAAATCTGAAAGGCTTTGGGATCGAAAATATGCCATTGGGCATCATCGCCGCCGGGGTGATTTTACATTACTTGGCAGAGACGGAACACAAGCAAGTGGGGCATATTGCCACGATCCAACGGATCGAAGAGGACAAATTTGTGTGGCTGGATCGCTTTACCATTCGTAATCTAGAACTCGTTTATTCCGTGCAGGAAGGCGGCGTTCCATTGATTTCCTTATTAGACCAAACGCTGACACCCATGGGTGCACGTCTGTTGCGGAAGTGGATGGTCTTGCCGCTGAAGGAATTGGGGGCGATTCAGGAGCGCCAACAAGGCGTAGCGGGATTGTTGGAACTACCCGATGTCCTCGACGCATTAATCAATTTACTTAAGCCCATCGGTGATTTAGAACGCTTGATTTCCAAAGTGGCTGCTGGGCGAATTAACCCGCGGGAGCTGGTACAGTTGAAACGAGCCTTGCAACAAATTCCGGCGATCAAGGAAACCTTGGCATCGCATCCCGCTGAAATTTTACAGAAGTGGGCGGATCAATTGAATCCGTGTTTGCATTTGGTTCAGAAGATTGAGTCCGCGTTGCGCGACGATGCCCCGATGCTCGTGCATCAGGGTGGCATTATCAAAACGGGGTATTTGGCGGAGCTGGACGAGCTACATTTGTTATCGACCAACGGCAAAGATTACCTGGCCGCGATGCAGAAACGTGAGATCGAACGCACCGGTATTACGTCGTTAAAAGTGGCCTATAATAAGGTTTTTGGCTATTATTTAGAGGTGACCAATGCGCACAAAGACCGGGTGCCGCCGGAGTGGATTCGCAAGCAGACGCTCGTGAATGCGGAGCGGTACATTACGGAGGAATTGAAGGGATATGAGGAGAAGATTTTAAGTGCGGAGGACAAAATATCGACGATTGAATTTGGGATTTTTCAGGAGCTGGTGCGTGAATCTCTCGAATATTTGGAGTTGATTCAGTTGAATGCGCACGGCATCGCGACCTTGGATGTGTTGACCAGTTTTGCGGTCGTGGCCAAACGCAACGGCTACGTGCAGCCAACGTTGCATACCGGTGACTCCATACAAATTGAGGCTGGCCGACATCCCGTTATTGAACAGCAATTGCCATTGGGTGAAGAATACGTGCCAAATGATGTGTATTTAGATAACGAGACCCAACAAATCATTATGATTACCGGCCCGAACATGGCAGGTAAATCGGCCCTTTTACGTCAGACAGCCCTCATCGTTTTGATGGCGCAAATGGGTTCTTTCGTGCCGGCTACTTCCGCGTCGATCGGATTGGTAGACAAAGTTTTCACCCGAGTAGGGGCGTCAGATAATCTGTCCAAAGGGGAGTCGACCTTCATGGTGGAGATGACCGAAACCGCCGCGATTTTAAATAATTTATCAAATAATTCCTTGGTTTTATTGGATGAGATTGGCCGGGGTACGTCTACGTATGACGGCGTTTCCATGGCATGGGCGATTGCAGAACACGTGCATAATCATCCAAAATGTCGCGCCAAAACGTTGTTCGCTACGCACTACCACGAATTGAATGAATTAGCGGAGGACTTTCCGCGCATTAAGAATTTCCACGTTTCCGTGAAGGAAGTGGGGAATAAGATTATTTTCTTACGGAAATTAGTTCCGGGTGGTTCGGCACATAGTTTCGGTATTCACGTGGCTCAAATGGCCGGAATGCCTACATCGCTTGTTTTACGTGCGCATGAAATATTACAGAATCTAGAGAAGGATCACGTCCTCGAGGCGAATGTAGATAAGCTCAAAGACATGCCGAAAAACAACTATCAGCTCAGTTTATTTGGTTCTGAAATCCCGGAAGGGCTCAAGAAAATCGAGGAGCATTTAGGCGAATTGGATGTGAATACCCTGTCGCCTATTGAAGCGTTGTTGAAGTTGAATGAGTTAAAAAGGTTGTTGTAAGTCAGGATGGAGTCCGGAGGGAAAAAGTCCGAAGTCCGGAGGAGGATTTAGGAAATTGATTTGCTAGTAAATTCTTTTAATATTTCGACTCTATACTAATTTCCTTCGGACTTCGGACTAAATCACTCCGGACTTTTTTCCTCCGGACTTTTCTCCTTCGGACTCGAAATTAATTCCGCAGGAATTAATTTCGAACATCCAACCCCCAATTCAACTTACTTCTCAACGTAGTTAAGAAATCATCCCCAGGAATCTTCACGATTTTGGCTGCGAAAGGGGCTTTTTGGACCTCGATGGCGAATTTGGAATCGATGACGCGGGAGCGGGAATCGATGGAAATTAGGAAATTTTGACTGCGGCTCGTGACTTCGAAGCGCAATTTTGATTCACTTGAAACGACCAATGGACGCACATTTAAGTTGTGCGGGCTCATCGGCGCGATGATTAAAATATCTGAACTTGGCATCACTAATGGACCTCCTACTGATAGGGAATAGCCCGTTGAACCCGTGGCAGTTGAAACGATTAACCCATCCGCCCAATAGGAGTTTAGGTAATTTCCGTCCACAAAAGATTTGATCACGATCATGGAAGACGTGTCCGTCTTCATAATGCCGACCTCATTTAGGCCAAATTGTTTGTCTTCAAATAATTCGATGTCCGACTGCACGCTCACCAGCGTACGGTCTTCGATTCGGTAATTTCCTTGGATTAATTGGTCCAATGCCGGGCTAACATCTTGGGGCGATAACGTGGCCAAGAAGCCTAATCGGCCCGTATTTAAACCCAGAATAGGTAATTCTTTTGCCCCGATGTGCGTCAAGGTTTCCAATAAGGTACCGTCGCCACCAATACTCCAGGCCATGTGCGCGTCGGTCGGGGTTCCCGTTTTTTCGTTGTATGTAGGGATATTCGCTACGTCAAATTGGTGTTCTAATAAATGCTGTTTAAAGTATTCGGATAGAATGGGGGCGCAGTTTTTGGACGTAATTTCTTGCCAAATAGCCTCCATCAACGGTTTGGTTTCCGCATTAAAAGACTTCCCATGAATGGCTAAACGTAGTGACACCGATTAGGGATTTAAAAATTTCATCAATAAGTCAAAGCGCTCATTATCAGCTGCTTCGCGCTTCCCGAACATATAGGCTTTGTTGATAATCACCCCGTGGCGTTCCAATCCTTGGATGATTCCTGAGAATTGTTCGGTTTGGATTTGAACCATTAACTCGGGTAAACCCAAGGCATCCTTGCTATTTCGAAGCATACATGAACGCGTAATTAATCCGCGATTTTCTTCGATAATCCGGGCAATTAAACTGAAAGAATCGTGTTGAATATGAAAGGGAATGTAAATAACTCCACCATCTTGTCCGTTAAAACCGTTCAGCGCAATGGCTTCACCCACCGTGTTCAGGCTAATATACCCTTGCCATTCTTGGGCGTCATTCACGACAGGGATTAACTTGAATTGACTCTTTTCAAAGAGGGGTAGACTAGCGAATAAATCCTCGTCGGCCTCCAACGAATAATCCTTGAAATAGGCTGTTAACTCACTCAATTTTCCATCGGGATGTTGGCTGTTCGCCACCAGCTCTTCGGTGATATTGCCTACATACTTTTTACCATCCAAAACTGCGATGTTGGTCAGTTCATGGGTATGAAATGCCTTCATCGCTTTTTGTATTGAATCTGTTAGTTTCAATACCGGAAAATCGTACGATAAGTAAGCGAGCGTGAGCATGCTATACGGGATTTTGGTCTAGCCATTTGGCTAAAATATGGTTGAATTCTTGCGGTCTTTCCATCATGGGTGCATGGCAACATTTATCTATGAAATGTAGTTCTGAACCGGGAATTAATTCATTGAATTCGTGGCCCACTTGCGGTGGGGTAATCGTATCATTTAAGCCCCAAATCAACAGGGTAGGGGTTTTGATCCGAACAATATCTTTGGCCATATTGTTCCGCTGCGCGGATTTGGCAATGGCGATAATGCGCATCACTTTAGGAATGCTATTGGTAATTTCGAATACCTCGTCGACCAATTCCTTGCTCGCCGTTTTTGGGTCGTAGAACGTGTATTCCACGCGCTCTTTGATGTACTCGTAATTACCTCGTTTGGGATAGGATCCACCCATGGAATTTTCGAACAATCCGGACGATCCCGTTAGGATTAATCGTTGAACCTTCTCAGGGTATTTTAGGGTATAAATCAAGGCGACATGGCCGCCTAATGAATTGCCGATTAAGCTGAATTTGTCCATCTTTTTGTAGGCGACAAATCCTTCGATGAATGTGGTTAAACCTTCGCAACCTGCCTCTTTGATGGGCATGTCGTGAATGGGCATAAGCGGAATGATGACTTTGTATTTTTGGATGAAGTGGGTGATAACACCTTCCCAATTACTGAGAGCACCAAATAAACCGTGAAGGAGCAGTAACGTATCGCCGGATCCCTCCTCGATATACTGGTAGTCGTGTTCCTTCTTAATTGTATAATCCATTCCTAGTACCCATTTAATCTGCAAAGTAATAAAAAAGACTTTAAACTTTTGTAAGTTTATGGACTTTGTTCATTTTAATTATTTCATGAAACCAGTTGTCATCATTGGAGCCGGAATGGCCGGCTTGCAGGCCGCCTCACAATTGCATTTAAATCAGATTCCATTTTTGTTGGTGGACGCCCAAAATCACGTGGGCGGACGTCTCCATTCCGAGCATGTCAAAGGCTTTACACTTGATGTAGGATTTCAAGTTTTACAAACAAATTATCCGGAAGTGCAACGCAGTTTGGACCTGCCTGTCTTGGATCTAGCTGCGTTTGAATCGGGCGCCTATTTGTGGAATCAAGTTGGCTGGTTGGCCTTCGTGAATCCCCTCAAACAACCAGGGTCCCTGTTCAATGCCTTAGCCTCTGGGATCATGACCATCAAGGATGCTTTGTTATTAGCTAGGTTATGGTTTATCACGCAGGCTGATGTGCAGCCACTCGGTACGCAAGAGTCTACCCAAGATTTTCTAAACCGCTGGGGTTTCTCATCCAAATTTCAAGCACATTTTTTACGGCCGTTTTTTGGCGGGATATTTTTGTCGGCAGGTTTGAATCCGCCAGCTTCCTTATTTCGCTATTACATGAAGCAATTTTTAGAGGGGACTGCGGCGATGCCTGCTGCGGGTATCGGGGCGATTCCATTACACATGGCAGCTGCGTTACCTTCGGATTCTATTCGTTTGGGTACGCAGGTGACTCAAGTTTCAGCGCATCAAGTGAATTTTGCGGATGGGTCTAGCGTGGAGGCAAGCCGTGTGATTCTAGCCACGGACGCTACAGCTGCCGCGAAACTATTGGGGGTGTCACTCGGAAAAGGTGCCTTTTGGAGTACTAAGACCCTTTATTTTCAAGCGCCTGCTTCAGCCGACAAGAAGTCGATGTTGCATTTAGTACCTAATAGTCGGGTATTACATTATGCGTACTTGAATCATGTCCAATCGTCCTATGCGCCGAAAGGCAAGGATTTGATTTCGGTGACCACACTTGATGTCTCAATGAAGACAGCAGATGTTTTAGCCGAGCTCGCGCCTTTTGTTGGCCCCAGTATCCAAAAATGGGCATTTTTGAAGGAGTACCTGCTGCCGGAAGCTTTACCGGTCGTAGGTGCTTTTGATGAACTGAAGCAAAAAGCTGTGGAGGCGGGTATCGTGTTAGCCGGTGACTTTACGGGCTTCCCGTCATTGCAGTCGGCCATGCATTCAGGTCGAGAAGCCGCGGAAAGCTGTTTGACGGCCTGATTATTATCAGGAAATTTTCCCGCTTAATTTGTATCTTTGTCGCTCATTTTGATTGATCGTATGAAAAGAATTGTACTCATATTTGCCTTGTTGGCCGCTTTTACCTCATGTAAAAAAACCAACCCAAACTATCAGCAGGAGGCATCGAATCCCAAGTTTTTGGAGCGGGCACAAAATATGTTGACCGAAAGTATCATCCACGATATCTTCGCGCCACCGGTTTCTTCCCGTATTTACATGTATGCGAGTGTGGCGGGATATGAGGGGGCGATTCATGCGGATAAGCGTTTTCGTTCGTTTGTGGGCCAGTTAAATGGCTTCGAAAAAGTGGCTCAGCCAGAGGCAGGATTGGAATATTGTTATCCATTGGTTTCCACCCGTGCGTTTCTTTCCGTGGGTAAAAAGTTAACTTTTGCGCAAGAATTATACGTTGAATTTGACAAACAAATCGAGGCAGATTTCCGCAAGACGGGTATGCCGGATGAGGTATATGAGCGTTCGGTCGCATTAGGCGATTCCATTGCTTCCTCTGTGATGCGCTGGGCTGCCAAAGATAATTACAAGCAAACGCGTGGTTTCCGCTTTACGGTGACAAATTTACCAGGAACTTGGACCCCGACGCCCCCTGCGTACATGGATGCGGTTGAGCCTTATTGGACAAAAGTTCGTCCCGTGGTCTTAGATTCTTCGGCTCAATTTAGAGCGCCGGAACCGTCTAAATTTGATTTAACCAAAGGCAGTCCTTACTACAAAGAGGTGATGGATTCGTATGAGACGGTGAAGAATTTGACTAGTGAGCAGCGGGATATCGCCAACTTCTGGGATTGCAATCCCTTTAAAATGAATATTACCGGCCATGCGATGTTTGCGACCAAGAAAATGTCGCCGGGTGGACACTGGTTGGGCATAGTAGCGCAAATTTCGCGTCAATACAACAAACCCTATGTGGAAACAGCGGAGGCGTTGGCTTTAACATCCTTAGCTATTTTTGATGGATTTATTTCGTGCTGGGATGAGAAATACCGGTCGATTCGCATTCGTCCAGAGACTGTAATTAATGCGTCGATTGATAAGACTTGGATTCCGGTGTTGCAAACGCCTCCATTCCCAGAATATACGTCGGGTCACAGTACGATTTCGCGTGCAGCTGCTGAGGTATTAACGAAGGTGTATGGCGATAATGTGGCATTCAATGATTCCACGGAGGTTCCCTACGGCTTGCCGCCACGTAAGTTTACTTCATTTATTCAGGCATCGGATGAGGCGTCGGTTAGTCGGCTGTACGGTGGAATTCACTTCCGCCCAGCCTTAGACGAAGGTGCGAAGCAAGGTGCGAAAGTAGGTCAATGGTTATTGGCCAATGTCAAAACGCGCAAGTAATGAACGACATCGCCTCTCGAGATGACATCAAGGTTTTTGTGGATGCCTTTTATGGCGGCATGAAATCGGATGATTTGGTGGGGCATGTGTTTATCGAAGTGATGCAGGTAGATTGGACACATCATTTGCCCAAAATGTACGATTTCTGGGAGATGCTACTGCTCGATGGATCCAATTACAAAGGCGCACCCATGCGTCCACACTTAGAAATCAACCAAAAAGTCCCGTTGACCATGGCCCATTTTGACCGTTGGTTCGAACTGTTTTCCGCCACCCTAGACGCTCATTTTGCAGGTCCTAAAACCGAAGAGGCAAAGACGAAGGCGTGGAATATTGCGCAGACGTGGGCATATAAGCTACAGCTCATCAATGAGCAGTAGCTTATATGCCAGACGCTATACGTCAGACGTTGGACGTTAGTCCGGAGTCTATAGTCCGGAGTCGTCAGTATAGTATAGAATTATAGAGTTGCAATACAGATTGGACGTTGAAAGCAAATTATGTAGGAAACTCCAGACTATTTTCCTCCGGACTAATTCCCTTCGGACTATTTTCCTTCGGACTCCTTCCCTCCGGACTATTTCCCTCCGGACTATTTTCCTTCGGACTCCTTCCCTCCGGACTAAACACCTTCTCTACAATTTGAAATAAATCTTTTTGGCATCCAGCCACGTCGCTAATTTAACAATCAGCATCAGCACCGCGATCGACGTAAGCACATCGCCCCAGGTATCAGGAATCGAAACCAAATGCGCGAAGCCACCTACGAAAATATGAGTCGTTTTATTCAACCATTGCGGAACGATGGTTTCGAAGAAGAGGTAGATCAGTAGGGAGTTATTGCCAATCGAATTCAGGTACCTGGGCATCGCGAGCACGGGTTTTTCGCTTGACCAGTTTTTGTAGAATAGGGCCATGAGTAAGCTAATCCAACCGGCCGAAGCGAGCGTGAAGGATAAAGTCGCCGTTCGTTTGATGATTGGAATTCCAGCCACATCAAGTCCGTACCCAGCAATAATACCCAAGACCCCTAGGCCCAAAAACGTGCGAAAAACAAATTGGGGAGGGCTCGTCCGATGTATCATCCGACCTATCAACGCGCCCCAAATCGTATGTGCCGCCGTAGGTAAAAAGTTCATCGCAATCCAATGTCCACTACTGAGTTTTCCCATGAGGAACAGGTCGACATAGGAACCAAAATTTTGATCCGGGGTGTACGGTTGGTCATAACCCGGAATCGAACTAAACACATATAATGAATGTGAAATCAATAATAATAGGAGCGATGCGGCGATTTGCAAGGGAATCGAAAAGCGCAGCAAAAAGAAGGTAATCAGTGTCGTAAAGGCGAGTTGGGTCAACACATTCCACAATTCCAGCACCATTTCACCCCGGTATATGCAATGTAAGCCGGTACCTGCAAGGAATAGTAAAATGGACCTTTTGATGACGTGTGGCCATATCGTGGCATAGGTTGCTCCTTGGTCTAATCGTTTATAGGTCGAAAAATAAAGGGCAGATCCAGCAATCAACATGAATCCCGGCTGAATCAAATCCCAAAAATGCAATCCCTGCCATTCGGCATGAAAAAATTGCTTCAAAATAAACGAATGAGGGAAGAGCGTTTCGAGGTGCTCGTAGAGGCCGGTGCTTTCGGCGGCCAAAAGAAATAAGATAAACCCGCGAAAATAATCAACTGCAGGGAAGCGGTTTGTGATCATTGGTTTAGATTGGTTGGCTCAAAGGTAAACTATTTTTTTAAAATCAATTTTGTACTTTTGTTTATTGTCAATGCATATGATTGTATCTACTCCGGGGAGGATTTGTTTGTTTGGTGAACATCAAGACTATTTAGGTCTTCCCGTTATCGCGGCTGCGATTTCAAAACGTATTCAAATCAAAGGTGCTTTTCGCCCCGATCGTATCGTTCATTTCGAGCTGCCTGATGTGCAAAAAAGTGACGAATTCGTCCTGGATTACCCGTTGGCATATACGCAAGAACGTGACTATTTCAAGAGTGTTTGCAACGTGTTGCAGCGCCGGGGACATGTCATCGACAAAGGTTTAGAACTAGAAGTACGCGGCAATATTCCCATCAATTCAGGGACTTCGAGTTCCTCTGCCTTGCTCGTTTCGTGGGTGCAATTGCTCAATGAAATGTATAAGCTAGGATATTCCCAAAAGGAAGTGGGCGAAATCACCTACGAAGCCGAAGTACTGGAATTTACGGAACCCGGTGGGATGATGGATCAGTATGCCACGGCGGTGGGCAATGTTATTTACTTGGCTAGCCAACCAGAAATTTCCATTAAAACCTATGCACGGGATCTCGGCACATTCGTTTTAGGGGATTCATTTGAACCTAAAGATACCTTAGGCATTTTAGCCCATGTCAAATTTGGGACCTTGGGTGGCCTTGAAAAAATCAAACAAGTTGATCCGGCGTTTGATTTGGCAACGACCACGATTGAAGACTGTGCAGCGTATAAATCGTTATTGACCGAAGACGAATGGATTTTGTTATCCGCAAACATTTCGGATCGCGACATTTTATTAGCTGCCAAAGCCATGTTTGAAGGGGAGGAGCCTTGGGAAGATGCGCGTTTGGGGGATTTGTTAAATCAACATCAGGTTAATCTGCGTGAACATAAGCGCATTTCAACGCCGAAAATCGATCGGATGATTGAGGCCGCTTTAGGTGCGGGTGCTTTGGGAGCCAAGATTAATGGTTCAGGTGGCGGTGGCTGTATGTTTGCCTATGCGCCGGTGAATCCGGAGGCGGTCGTTCAAGCGATTAATGAGGCAGGGGGAAAAGGGTACATCATTCGCGTCGATGTAGGCACGCAAGAAGAAAAAGCAAGTTTATTTTATTAAGATATGAAAAAGAGATTATTGATTTTGGCGGGCGGTATGGCTTCGCGCATGAAGAAGGCGATGGCCGAAGGAGCGAGTGATTTAGATCCCAACTTAGTTGCGCAGGCGAACTCGGTGACCAAGGGAATGATTCAAGTGGGTAAGAATGGAAAGACCTTAATTGATTACCAATTATACAATGCGCATTTGGCGGGGATAGAAGAGGTTATGTTATTGTTGCACCCTACGGATACCGTTTCGCAGGAATATTGCGAAAGCCTAATGGCCAAAGATGCGTGCTGGGGCATGAAAATCGTGTTCGCACGCCAACAAATCGCTGCGGATCGCGAGAAGCCAGCCGGAACTGCGGATGCTGTTTATCAGGCATTAATGCAACATGCGGATTGGCAAACGGGACGCGTAATTGTTTGTAATTCCGACAACCTATATAGTGTGAATGCGTTGAAAACGCTTTGGGCTTCTCCGGAACCGAATGCGTTAATCTCGTATCACCGCGATAGTTTATTGTATCCGGCGGAGCGTATTTCAGCGTTTGCCTTGATTCGCACAGATGCGGATGGGTATTTATTGGAGATTATTGAAAAGCCTACGGCCGAACAGGCGGAGGAATTGATGGCGAAGATTGGTCGCTTAGGTGTAAGTATGAACGTATTTGTTTTCGAGGCGTCGACGTTCTTGCCTTATTTGGCGAAGACGCCGTTCCATGCGGTGCGTAATGAAAAGGAATTGCCGACGTCGGTGGTGATGTTTGGAGAAGGCGAAGGGCGTGGTTTTTATACCATTCCATTAGCGGAGAATGTGCCGGATTTAACTTCGAAGGAAGATATTCTGGTGATGAAGCAGTATTTGGAGGATACCTACGGGGATTTTTAAATCTAGACGTTAGACGTTGGACGCTGGACGTTTGACTTTGATTCTTGTTTTTTTCATTGGCAAACCTTTCAGGATTGCCAAAGTTTGAGGCGCTTTGCGCGCCGATTATTGTAGAGACGCGATACTTCGCGTCTTTTATTTTTTCAAAACGTGACGTATCGCGTCTCTACCATTTATTCCGACGTCCAACGTCCAACGTCTAGCGTCTAGCGTCTGACGTCTAGCGTCCAACGTCCAACGTCTTTTCTTTAAAAAGAATTATTTGTACTTTGGTGCAAAACCTATTTAATAAGATGTCCATTGCAATCGTTATCCTCTGTATAGGCCTGTTGGTCTTCCTTATCACCTATTTAAAAGTCAATTCATTTATCGCCTTTCTTTTGGTGAGTTTGTGCGCGGGCGTACTCTTAGGGTTGCCATTGCCTGATTTGGCGAAATCGATTCAAAAAGGTTTGGGGGATACGCTGGGGTCTTTGGTGACGATTATTGTGTTGGGGGCGATGCTGGGGAAATTGGTGGCGAGTAGTGGGGCGGCCCAACAAATCGCATCGACATTGATTCGGTTGTTTGGTGAAAAGAATATTTCCTGGGGCTTGATGTTCACGGGATTCATTATTGGTATTCCTTTATTTTATAATGTGGGTTTCGTTTTAATGATTCCACTGATTTTTGCCCTGGTGCAGAAATTCAAATTAAATCCTTTGATGGCGGGCGTTCCCATGATGGCTTCTTTGTCGGTGGCCCACGGATATTTACCGCCACACCCTTCTCCAGCTGCTTTGGTCGCGCAGTTCCATGCGAATATGGGGACGACTTTAATTTATGGGATCATTGTTTCTATTCCGGCAATTATTTTGGCTGGACCTATTTTTGCTAAAACACTCGGCCATATCAAGCCCAAACCCTTGAAGACGTTTGCTGTTCAGGAGGTTCCGGAAGATGAATTGCCAAGTACGTTTTCGAGTTTTTTAACGGCCTTGTTGCCCGTATTTTTATTAGTGGTGACGACTGCGCTCGATGTGCAGCTGGGCAAAGATTCATCTTTCAGTCCTTTTTTACATTTAATCTCCGATCCGGCCATGGTGATGTTGGTGGCCATCTGTTTCGCCACCTGGACCTTGGGCTTACGCTTAGGGAAATCCATGGAGCATGTGATGGGTATTTATACGGAAGCGGTGAAGGATGTGGGCATGATCTTGTTGATTATTGCGGGTGCGGGAACTTTTAAAGAGGTTTTGTTGGTGTCCGGAGTCAGCAAAGAAATTGCGGGCTATTTAGGTAGTTTACCGATTCCTCCTTTGGTATTAGGCTGGTTGATGGCTGCGATAATTCGTGTATGTATTGGTTCGGCGACGATCGCAGGCTTAACGGCGGCGGGGATGATTTTGCCTTTGGTCGCTGCGGGAGATGTTAATCCTAATTTAATGGTCTTGAGTATTGGTGCGGGGAGTTTGATGTTCTCGCATGTGAATGATACCGGATTTTGGATGTTTAAAGAATATTTTAATTTGTCGGTCAAAGAAACGATTCGTTCCTGGTCCTTGATGGAAACGATTGTGTCTGTAGCGGGTCTATTGGGCGTGCTCGTATTAAACCAAATCGTCTAATTTCGCGGAATCGTACTATTTTAGTCAAAATGAGCAGGTCGTCCTAACCTGAGTATATTCCTATTCGCTTGTGTTTCCATGCGCTAAATCGGTGTAATTTAAGCGTTTTCCCTTCGTTTATTCTGAAAATTGTCCATTTTGCCGTTGATAATTTGGCAAAAATTTGTCTCTTTATTAACATTTCCCTAATTTTCGAGTTACAATTAATTAGTTAAACAATTTTTCTCACCCCAAACTAAAAAGTACATGAAAAAAAATTTACTCATGACTTTCGTGTTGGCTTTCTTCACCCTAACCAGCTTAATTGCGCAGGACAGAAAGATAACCGGAAAGGTAACTTCGGCCGAGGACGGCTCGGGGCTACCAGGTGTCACTGTTTCTATTAAAGGAACAAACAAAGGAACGCAAACAAATGTAGACGGAAGTTATTCCGTTTCAGTTCCAAGTGCATCCACTACATTGGTATTCTCCTTTGTAGGTTTAAACACACAAAGTGTTTCAGTAGGTAATCAATCGGTTATCAACGTGGCGTTATCTACGGATTCACGTCAGTTATCTGAAGTAGTTGTGACAGGTTATAGTTCGATTCAAAAGCGAACTTTCTCTGGAGCGACAGCAAACATTTCATCTAAAGAAGTAGCTAAGCAGCCATTTGGTTCATTTGACCAGGCTTTGCAAGGAGCGGCGACAGGTGTATCTGTTATGGCGAATGGTGGTCAACCGGGCCAACAAGCCGTTGTGCGTATTCGTGGTAACGGTTCCATCAATGGTGTAAATACGCCATTATTTATTATGGATGGAGTTGAGATTTCAGCGGCTGATTTTCAGACGATGAACCAGGGCGACTTCGAGAGTATCGAAGTACTTAAGGATGCTGTGTCAACAGGTATTTACGGTTCTAGAGGAGCTAATGGAGTATTCGTTATCACAACGAAGCGTGGTAAAGCGGGTCAAGTTCAAATCAACTATGATTATCAATTAGGTCAAAGCACGATGCCAGAAGATCGTTTAATTGTGATGAATAGTGAGCAGAAAATTAAGTATGAGCTTCAGCGTGGCAATCCTTACGGATGGTCAAAAGCAGAGAGTGATTCATTAAGCAAAGTTAATTTTAGCTGGCGTGATGAATTGTTCCGCACTGCGAAAACGGAGCAACATCAAATCTCGGCCACTGGTGGTAACGAAGCGAGCAAGTTCTATGCTTCTTTAGCTTACATGGATCAAGAAGGTATTGTTAAGACAACTGGTTTGAAGCGTTACACAGTACGTGCGAATGTGGACAACACGGTTAAGAATTTCAAATTTGGTTTAGGTATTCAAGGTGGTTTCTCGGATAGAACAAATACGTCAGAAGCGAATACGTTTTTGAGTTCACCTTTGAATGCGATTCGTTGGAGTAATCCATACGAGGTAGCTCAACTTCCTGATGGAAGCTACAATCAATCAGGTGGTGCAGGTACGGGCCAATTAGGTTCAGGCCAGCCAAACGGTGCGATGGAGTTGTTTTTAAACTACAACTTTAACAAGCAAATTAAAGGTGTGGCTACTTCTTATTTAGAGTATCACATTCCAGCAGTGAAAGGTTTGTTTTTAAGAACAAACTGGGGTGTAGACTATACACAAAATGAAAATGCGGCGTTTACAGATCCACGTGTTTCAGGTGGTATTGCACGTCAAGGTATCTTATCTAGAACATTGGATAGAAACTTCCGTTTTACAGGAACTACCTCATTAAACTACAATGCAACCTTCGGTAAGCACGAAATCAGTGCGGGTGTATTTGGTGAATTGATCAAGAATGACTTCCGTTCATTTGGATTTACAGGGTATGGATTTACCAATGGATTTACAAACGAAGCAGGTATCACACCAGGAACGGCTACAACGCCTAACTACATTCCAGCGGTTGCAGGTAATGGAGCACAATATGGCTTAATGTCTGCTTTTGCTACCGTAAACTACGGTTTTGATGGTAAGTATTTCTTGAACGTTGTTGCACGTCGCGATGGTTCATCTAGATTTGGTTTGAACAACAAGTGGGCAAACTTTGGATCTGTAGGAGCTGTGTGGTTAGCTAGCGAAGAAGCATTTATCCGCGATATCGCGTTTATCTCTAGCCTTAAGTTTAGAGCTAGTTATGGTACAACAGGTAACAATGGTGCTGATTTGTATCCAATTCCACAATTCGGAAGAACTTCATACGCAGGTGTGGGAGCATGGTCACCAAGTGTACCGGGTAACCCAAGTTTAACATGGGAGATCAACTCAACGGCTAATATTGGTGTTGACTTTTCTGTCTTGAAAAATAGAATCAATGGTACGGTTGAGGTGTATACTAGAAATACAACGGATCAATTCTATAACCTTCCGGTAGATCCTTCTGCAGGTGGTTTCACATCGATTCAAAGTAACTTTGGTGAGGTTCAAAACCAAGGTATTGAAGTTTCGTTAAATGCAGACATCATCAAAACTGGATCATTCACATGGAACATTGGTGGTAATATCTCATACAACAAAAACGAAATTGTGGCATTACCTCAAGACAACGTAATTGCTGGTGTGACGGTATTATCTAAAGGAAGCCCAATCAATACGTTGTTCTTGGTTCCTTTTGCGGGTGTTGATCCTGAAACAGGAAATGCATTGTACACGAAGTTAGATGGTACAAAAACACAGACATTTAACGTAGCCGATAAAATCAAGTATGGTACGTCTGATGCACCATTGTTCGGTGGTTTGACTACTAGACTTTCGTATGCAGGGTTTGATTTAAGTGCTCAGGCCAACTTCTTCTTAGGAAGAGAAATGTATAATAATGATTTGAATAACATCATTAACCCGACATACTACTGGGATAATATGCATATTTCTGTGCTTAATGAGTGGACGCCAACGAATAAAATCACGGATGTTCCAAGACCAGGAAACCCATACAGAGCTCAAACATCTAGATTAATTGATGATGCTAGTTTCTGGAGACTTCGTAACGTAACATTAGGTTACACGTTTAATGCGAACACTTTAAAGAAAATTAAAGTTAGATCCGCACGTGTTTTTGTTCAAGGACAAAACCTATTTACGATTACTAAATTTAGAGGTTTTGATCCAGAGGCTACAGGTACTTCATTAACAGGTGCTCAGTATCCTTCATTGGTACAAACTACATTTGGTTTAAGCATTGGGTTTTAATTATTAAACACTTAGATATTATGATAACTAAAATATTCAAACGTACCTCAGCATTGGTATTAATCGCTGCATTTACGTTGCAAAGCTGCCAAGACAGTTTTGTTAATCTTGCGCCAGAATTTACGCTGGACGCTGTGAATAACCCATCTAACATGGGTCAATTAGAGCAGGTACTTGACGGTGCCTATGCAAACTTTAGAGCTAATGATTACTATGGTTCTGGAAGTGGTACGGGTGCTGGCTTAGCCATTATGCCCGATGTGTTAAGTGATAACTTGTATGAAACAATCCAAACATTGGCAAACTCGAGAGATATGTCAAATTTCCAGTTTCAGCAAAATACCGCTCAAATCACGAACATCTATAATGCAGGTTACAAGGTGATTTCTGTAGCTAACATTGTATTGAGAGATGTAGATAAGTTTACGACGCCAGCGAACAAAAAGACCGCAAATCGTATCAAAGGTCAAGCACATGCGATTAGAGCCATGGCGCATTTTGATCTTTTCAGATATTTTGCAGAGAATTATGATCGCAATAGCACGACAACGTTAGCGTTGAATTATAGCAAAACGTTTGAAATTTCTTCTGACGCAAAGCCAGTAAGATTATCAAACAAAGTATACTATGATGAAATGTTTGCAGATTTAAATGCAGCACAAACACTTTTAGCGGATGTTGACAAAAATGTAAATCAAGGATTTGCAGTTATTCGTCCTAAAATGGGTTTAGCAGCTGTTCATTTATTGAAAGCACGTGTTTCGCTTTATGCAGGTTTGTATGCGGATGCGATTGCAGCGGCTACTGCAGGTATCGCTATTGCGCCAGCGCTAGTTAGCAATCAAACAACCTTTAACGGGATGTACTCAGAGGCAGCTGCGGGAGAAATTATCTGGAATGTGCAGTTTGACGCAGGTCAAAGTGGACCTACCTTCCTTGCATTTTTTGCAACGAATAACAGAAGTTATTTCCGTCCAGCGTTAGAAATTGCAACGATCGCTGGTACAACTGGTTTGATTCGTAGTAATGACATCCGTTATGGTGCTTATTTTGCGAATGTCAACAGAACTACAGAAGTACCACAGGCATTAGCTTTAACTAAGTACCGAGGTAAAGGTGGTGTTTCTAACGGTAATGCGAATTTTGTTGCCATGAAAACTGCTGAACTTTATTTGATCAGAGCTGAGGCGTATGCACGTTCTAGCACGCCGCAGAATGAATTGGCGATGCGAGATTTGAATGCATTGCGTACAGCTAGAATTAGTGGCTATGTGAATGAGGATTTAACAGGAGCAACGTTGGTGAATGCCATCGCTGATGAAAGAAGAAGAGAGTTCGTTGGCGAAGGTCACCGTTTCTTTGATTTGAAGCGTACATCTAGAACGTTACAAAGAGGAAGTACGTGCGGAATTCCTGCACAATCTCCAGTAGATAAGTGTTCATTAACACCTACATCACGTGAGTGGACATTCCCTATCACGGAGACTTTGACGAATGCAAATCCTAATTTGGTTCAAAATCCAAGTTGGAAGTAATCCTTTAGTCATTCTTATGACGGAAGAAAGGGGGTAAGCGAAAGCTTACCCCCTTTTCTTTTTTACAGGTGTTTCGCTATGCTTAATTTATGGCAAGTATTCTAGTGGGTTCAGATTGTTTATTTAGTGGAAATCCACGAAAAGATTTGGCTTTATTGAATTTCAGCGGGGTTTCGGTAGGTTGACCATTCCTTTTTCAAAATTTTCTTTGGTCGCAAAAAGAAAATCTCTAACTTGCATAACTTTTATTAATATTTTTCATTAATTAAATTAATCAACATGAAAAAACTCTTACTCATTTGGGTAATGGTAATGACTGTTTGCAGTTCATTATTTGCTCAAACAAGACAAGTAACTGGTAAAGTTACTTCATCAGAAGATGGTGCTGCTCTGCCAGGAGTTAGTGTCAGCTTGAAAGGTACCGCTCGTGGTACAACAACTGGCGCCGATGGATCTTACAAGATTTCAGTAGGTGATGGTGCAGTATTAGTATTCGGCTTTGTCGGATATAAGCAACAAACAATTTCAGTAGGAAGTCAAACAGCTATCAACGTAGTGTTGGCATCTGATGCTTCTGAATTAAACGAAGTTGTCGTTACTGCCTTGGGTTTAACCCGTACAAAAAACTCATTGCCTTATGCTGCGCAGCAAATTAAGGGAGATGAGTTAACGCGTGTCCGTTCAGGTAACGCATTTTCTCAATTATCTGGTAAAGTATCGGGTGTTCAAATTACACAAGGTAACTCAATCGGTGGTTCGACGAACGTTGTTATTCGTGGATCTAAGTCGTTGACAGGTAATAACCAAGCCATGTTTGTTGTGGATGGTGTACCTATCGATAACTCGGTGACAAACTCAACGAACCAGCGTACAGGTCGTGGAGGATATGATTACGGTAATGCTGCGGCAGATATTAACCCGGATGATATTGAGTCAATGACGGTATTGAAGGGAGCTGCGGCTACGGCACTTTACGGTTCTCGTGCATCGAATGGTGTGATTATGATCACGACGAAGAAAGCGAAGAAAGGTTTAGGTTTGACAATCAACTCAGGTTTGTCTGTTGGAACAATTGACAAAACAACTTTCCCTAAATACCAAAACCAATATGGTGCTGGTTATTCTGATCCATATCAAAAAGATGGTTTCTTCTATTTTGATGCGAATGGTGATGGTCAAGATGATTTAGTTGTACCTACATCGGAAGATGCTTCTTACGGTACTAAATTTGATGGTCGTATGGTTTATCATTGGGATGCTTTTGATCCTGCTGGTCCTAACTTCCAAAAAGCGAAGCCTTGGTCAGCTGCGGCGAATACACCTGAAAAATTCTATGAGACTGCGATTTCTAACAATACAAATATTGCATTAGATGGCGCAACGGATAAAGGATCTTTCAAATTAGGGTATACGCGTAACGAAGATCGTGGTACATTACCGAATTCATCGGTGATTAAGAACATCATGAACATTTCAGGAACGTATCAGATTTCACCTAAGTTAGTTGCTTCGGCTACGTCTAACTTCTCGGTTGTTTCTGGTTTAGGTCGTTACGGTACAGGTTATGATGGATTGAACGTGAATCAAAACTTCCGTCAGTGGTATCAAACGAACGTAGATATCATGGAGCAAAAAGATGCGTATTTCCGTAACAACAAAAACGTTACGTGGAACTGGTCTGATCCTTCATCAGCTGCAGGTTTGAAGCCAATCTATACAGATAACTACTACTGGACTCGTTACCAGAATTATCAGAATGATACACGTACACGTGTATTTGGTAATGCGATGTTGAATTATAAGCCTACAGATTATTTAAATATCTTAGGACGTATTACCATGGATTCATACGATGAATTCCAAGAGGAGCGTATTGCTGTAGGTTCTACGGATATTCCTGAATATTCTCGTTATGATCGTCACTTTGAGGAAATCAACTATGATTTAATCTCAAACTTTGACAAGAATTTAACGGCAGATATTAACTTGAAAGCGTTAGCAGGTTTAAACTTACGTAAGTCGTTAAACCGTTCAATCTTTGCGGCAACGAATGGTGGTTTGATCGTTCCAGGTTTGTATTCAATTGCAAACTCTAAAGGTACGGTTTCTGCACCTTCTGAAAATTACAATCCACGTGAAGTGTTTGGTCTTTTTGGAGGAGCGACATTGACTTACAAAGACTTCTTAACATTAGATGGAACGGTACGTCAAGACAAATCGTCTACTTTGCCAGTTGAAAACAATGCGTATTTATATTATGCAGGTTCAGCTAGCTGGTTATTCTCACATCACTTAGAAGATTTACCTTGGTTAACATCAGGTAAATTGCGTGCAAATTATGCAACGGTAGGTAATGATGCTCCTTGGGGATCAATCAAAAACGTATATGATCAACCGGCACCTTTCGGTTCGACTATTTTATTCTCGGTACCGGGAACGCAAAACAATCCAGGTTTGAAGCCAGAGCAAACGATTTCGAAAGAGATTGGTTTGGAAATGGCATTCATGCAAAACCGTTTTGGATTTGATTTGACTTATTACCACACAAACACGTTGGATCAAATTTTGCCAGCAGCCGTTTCTACAGCTACAGGTTATAATTCAACATTTGTTAATGCAGGTAACATTGAGAACAAAGGTTTTGAGGTTAGCGTTTACGCAAATCCAATCAAAACTCCTGATTTCTCATGGAATGTAAACGTAAACTTTACGCGTAATCGCAATAAAGTGTTGAGTCTATACAATGAAAGCCAAAACTTACAGTTGGCCTCTTTCCAAGGTGGTGTTACATTGAACGCTACTGTGGGTGAGCCTTACGGTATTTTGAAAGGTAGAACTTGGAAGTTTGTGAATGGTGAGAAATTAGTGAAAGCTAATGGATACTATGACATGACTACGACTACGACGAACAACATCGGTAATGTTAATCCGGAT
Organism: uncultured Cytophagaceae bacterium; assembly: GCA_903898715.1. Classification (GTDB taxonomy): domain Bacteria; phylum Bacteroidota; class Bacteroidia; order Cytophagales; family Spirosomataceae; genus Aquirufa; species Aquirufa avitistagni. The sequence goes on along the minus strand of CAIUGL010000007.1, from coordinate 18,064 downwards.
TGGATCGGTGGTGTAAACAACTCATTCCGTTACAAGAATGTAACATTTAGTTTCTTGATTGATGTGAAAGCTGGAGGTTCTATCTTCTCGTTGGATCAATATTATGGAGCTGCAACAGGTGTGTTAGCGGAATCAGCATTACTTAATGATTTAGGCAAACCTTCGCGTAATGATTTAGCTGATGGTGGTGGTGTTATCGTACCAGGTGTTTTAGCGGATGGTTCGAAGAACACGAAGCGTGTAGGTAATGACTATGGTATCTTCGGATATTACCGTAATCCACAGCATGCGTTCATTTATGATGCATCGTTCGTGAAATTGCGTGAGGCAAACTTAACGTATTCATTGCCACGTGCAATCGTTGCTAAATTAGGTGGCGTGAAGGGAGTAGATTTATCTGTTTTCGGACGCAACTTGTGGCTTATTCACAAGAACATTCCTTATTCAGATCCTGAGGAGAATTTATCTGCAGGTAACTTGCAAGGATATCAATCAGGTGCGTATCCAACAACCCGTTCCGTTGGTTTTAACGTGAAATTATTGTTTTAATCATCCTAAATATTAACATACAGATGAAAAGAATATTTTTAGTTTTTGTACCGCTTTTGTTTCTTGCAACAGCTTGTACAGAGGATTTAGCCTCACTAAATGTGGAAACAAAAAAGCCGGCTGCTATTCCAGCACCGACCTTGTTTTCAAATGCAGTTAAGTCGCTTGCGGGCAACTTAGCTACTGCCAGTGTGAACGTTAACGTGTTCCGTTTTACGACTAGCCAATGGGCTATGGCCGTATATCAAGATGAAGCACAATACGATTTCGCAACACGTGCGATTCCCAATTCATGGTGGAATGGTATGTACCGTGATGTATTAGCTGATTTACGTGAATCTGCTCGTTTAATCAATGCAGATCCAACCTTGTTACCTAAGGAAAAGGCGAATAAACTAGCCATCTTAGATATCATGGAAGTGTATACATTTAGTATCCTGGTGAATACATTCGGTAACGTTCCGTATACACAAGCACTAGATGCGACACAATTGTTCCCAGTATATGATGATGCAAAAACAGTTTCAGCTAGCTTGTTGACACGTTTAAATGCATCCATCGCGAAGCTTGATCCGTCAGCTGCTGGCTTTACAGCATCAGAAGATGTGGTTTACAAAGGCAATGTGTCTAAGTGGGCTAAGTTTGGCAATACCTTACGTTTCAAGTTAGGTATGGTTTTAGCAGATGTAGATGGTGCTGCAGCAAAAGCTGCTGCGGAGGCTTCTGATGCGGGTGCTATTTCAGCAGCTGCTGATAATGGCTTGTTTACCTATTTGACAGCTTCTCCTAACCAAAATCCAATTCACGTGGACATCGTTTTAGGTGGTCGTCAAGATTACATCGCTGCGAAAGATTTGATGGATAAATTGTTAGGCTGGAATGATCCACGTACCGGATTATATTTCTCAACTAACAATGGTGGTAAATATGCTGGCGGAATTGTAGGTAAAGTAAATACATATGTAGACTTCTCTCGCGCTGGTGCGAAAGTAATTGCTGCGGATGCTCCTTATGTATTAGCGGATTATGTAGAAACTGAATTCTTACGTGCGGAAGCCAAAGAAAGAGGATTTACAGTAGCTGGTTCAGCTGAGTCGCATTACAACAACGCAATTACGGCTTCTATCCTTTATTGGGGTGGTACTGCTGCGCAAGCTGCTGCTTATTTAGCACAACCGGAAGTAGCGTATGCTACGGCTGCAGGAGATTGGAAGCAAAAAATTGGAACTCAAAAATGGATTGCCTTATATAACCGTCCGTATGAGACATGGACTGAAGTTCGTCGTTTAGACCAACCGAAGATCACGGCTCCTGTGAACGCGAAGTCAGGTTTTCCTACACGTCTAACGTATCCAAATACGGAGCAGACATTGAATGGTAAGAACTACACGGCTGCTGCTTCGGCAATCGGCGGTGATGTTGTCACAACAAAATTATTCTGGGATAAAAACTAGTTAATTGTAACGTGAGTACGAAAAGGGCAATCCATTGGGTTGCCCTTTTTTTTGCCAAATAATATTTTGTTTTATGGAGCTTATAAAGAACATTTATTAATAATACATGGGGTTTTGGCGTATGAATACTAATTTTCGAATCAATATTCATTAAACTAAACAACATGAAAAAACTAGTACTCTCCTGGGTGTTAATGATGACTGTAGTCAGTACATTATTCGCTCAAACAAGGCAAGTTACCGGTAAAGTTACTTCATCTGAGGATGGGAGTACAATTCCGGGAGTCAGTGTCAGCATCAAAGGTACAACTACAGGAACAACGACATCTGCAGATGGAACCTACAAAATTTCGGTAGGAAATGGTGCGTCGTTAGTATTCTCTTCGGTAGGTTTCCTTAACAAAACGATTCCTGTAGGTAACGCGAATTCACTTAACGTAATTTTAGAGGTAGACTCCAAATTACTTAATGAGGTTGTCGTAACAGCAGGTGGAGTCCTACGCGATAAGAAATCGTTAGGTTACGCTACATCAACGATTACGAACGAGCAATTGACGGTAGGTAGAACAACGAACCCCGTGAATGCACTTGCTGCGAAAGTAGCCGGTGTGCGTATTGCTTCTTCCAATGGTATGGTGGGATCATCCACTGCCATTTTTATTCGTGGTTTTACCACGTTTACGGGATCAAACCAACCCTTATTTGTGGTGGATGGTGTGCCGATCGACAATGGTGGAGGTTCTAATGCATTGCAAAACGGTGTTTCCAATTCAAATAGAGCGATTGACATCAACCAAGAAGATATTGAGAACATGTCCATCCTGAAAGGTCCAGCAGCTGCTGCACTTTATGGTTCAAGAGCAGCCAATGGAGCGATCTTGATTACCACGAAAAAAGGTAAGACTGGTCAGAAAAATAGCGTAGTGTTTAACTCCTCCTACAACGTAGTGGAGGTAAACAGAATGCCTGAGTATCAAAATGAATATGCACAAGGATCTGTCAGAGGTACCTATAACCCGATTAGTAATCTATCCTGGGGACCTAAAATTGCAGGCCAAACAGTTACGAATGCGTTTGGTAAGCAAGAAAACTTAACGGCTTATCCGAATAACGTGAAAGATATTTTCCAACAAGGATTTAATATGCAGAATAACCTTAGTTTTCAAGGTGGAACGGATAAATCAGCATTCAGATTCTCATACGGAAATCTTCAAGAAACAGGTATTCTAAGTAGTAATTCCCTCCATAGAAACAACTTCACTTTGAATGCTAATTCACAGGTTTCAGAGAAATTATCTGCTAGTGTTTCTGCACAATACATTACATCTGTTTCAGAAAGATCACAAATTGGTAACCAACTTTCGAACCCGTTCTTTAGATCATGGTTTATGCCAAGAAACTATGATTTATCAGGAATTCCATTCGAAGATCCTGCTACAGGAAATCAAGTATTTTTTGATAACACAGATAACCCATATTGGACGTTGAAAAATAACACGTTCACGGATGAGTTGGATCGTGTAATCGGGAATGTTGCCTTGAAATATTACGTAAAGCCTTGGTTAGCGGTTAATTATCGTTTAGGTGTTGACGCCTCTGCGTATGGCACGGTAGGTTATGACCAGATTGGTGCACGCGGTGGTGCCAATACATCTGCTGGTGGTACGGGTGGTATTGCAAATAGTTCATTGACTTCAAGAGATATGAACTCCTATTTCCAGATTATCGGTAATAAAAATATTACGGATGATTTGAAGTTGGACTTCAATATCGGTAATGAGATCGTTGAAAGTAGAACAACATACACGAGTACAACAGGTAGAAACTTAGCGATCAGAGATCTAAAGAATATTTCGAATGCTTCAGTGGTAACTGCATTTAATCAAACGGCAAACAGAAGATTAGTGGGTGTATTCGGAGAGTTTAACTTTAGCTACAAGGGTTATGCTAACCTGAGCTTTACAGGAAGAAATGATTATTCTTCTACGTTTGGTGCGGGTCAGAACTCCTATTTCTACCCATCTATCGCGGGTAGCTTTATTGCCACGGAGGCATTCCCTGCATTGAAGTCGAATGTGTTAAGTTTCTTGAAATTATCTGGAAACTATGCTAAAGTAGGTAAAGAGGCAGGTACCTATGCAACCAACACCTTATTCCTATTAGCAGGAGCTAGTGATGGTTTCGGTCCTGTAATCAACTTCCCTTATAATAACTTGGGTGGACGTACATTGAGCAACACGCAGGCTGACCCGAACTTGGGTCCTGAGTTTACGACTTCAAGAGAAATTGGCTTAGAAGCTAAGTTTTTCAAGAACAGATTGGGAATTGAAATGAATTATTTCAACACCTTGTCGACAGACTTGATCTTTGCTGTGCCGGTAGGCCCATCCACTGGATTTACTTCACAGAACAGAAATGCTGGTTCATTGAAGCAAAAAGGATTTGAATTGTTAATTACGGGTACTCCTTTGCAAACAAGCAACGGTTCATGGGATATCTCGGCCAACTTTACTACACTAGATCCAATTGTTGAGTCGTTAGCAAAAGGTGTTGAGTTTATCCAATTAGGTGGATTTACTACGCCAGGAACACGTTTATATGCTGGCCAACCATATGGTTTATTGTTTGGATCTGTGTTTAACAGAGCGTCAGATGGTAAGAAATTGATTGGTGCGAATGGTTTACCTTCCTTGAGTCCTTTACAAGGGGCCATCGGAAATACCAATCCGGATTGGACAGCTGGTATCACGAATAACATTCGTTACAAGAATTTCAATTTCAATTTCTTAATTGATATCCGTAAAGGTGGCGATGTGTATTCACGTAATATCGGTGACTTATACCGAAGTGGTACTGCGAAAGAAACAGCCGAGTTTGACAGATTCGCTGCCAACGGTGATTTAGCTAAACCTTACGTAATCGAAGGTACGTTAGCGAATGGTCAGCCAAATACAACTGCTATTACAGCGCAAGATTATTGGACCAACATCTACAATTTTGGTACAGGTGAATCGTATGTATTTGATGGTTCTTGGTTACGACTACGTGAGGCGTCAATTTCCTACACAGTGCCAAGTAAAGTGTTAGCCAAAACGCCAATTGGTAAGATGGAGCTTGGGGTTAATGGTCGTAATCTTTGGTTATACGCACCGAACTTCCCGCATTTTGATCCAGAGACTAATGCAACAGGTGTGACAAATTCACAAGGTTTTGAGGCAAATGGTTTACCTCAAAGTAGAAATTATGGTTTCTTCTTACGCGCTACTTTTTAATCATAAATATTAATAAGCATATGAAAATTATCAAATATATATCAATGAGTTTGGTAGCCGCTGTTTTTGTGGTTACGAGCTCTTGCGACAGTTATTTGGACATCAATGTTAGTCCGAACTCGCCAACTTCCGCACCGATCTCTCAAGTACTTACCAGCGTTACCGTTAACGTAGGTTTTAGAGGTGGTAGCGATATGCATCGTTTTACTTCCCTAATTGCACAGCAATTTGCTGGGCAAGGAGCGGCAGGTACGCAGTCACGTGAATATGCTAGATATCTAATTCAGCCTACAGACGTGAACAATTTATACGCGTCTTTATTTGCTGGCCAGTTGGCAGATATTGAATATATCATTGCCAACAGCGAGAAAAGCCCACACTACCGTGGAGTTGCTCGTATTTTGAAGGCATACGTATATTCTCAGGCAGTCGATATGTGGGGAGACTTACCCTATTCAGAAGCATTTAAATCACCTGAGATTAATCAGCCGAAGCTTGATGATGATGAAGTTATTTATACCAAAGTCATTGAATTAATTGATCAAGGTATCGCTGATGTGAAGGCAACTACGTCTGCTTTAAGTCCAGGTAATGATGAGACAATATTTTTGGGTAACCGTACGCGATGGGAGCGTTTAGCGAATACCTTGAAACTGCGTTTGTTTTTACATTACTCAGCTAAAGATCCTGCTTTTGCTAAATCTAAAATGGATGCCCTTGTTTCTAGCAACGCGATCTTCTTAAGTTCGAATGCGGATAATTTCCAAATGAGCTTTGTTGATGCCGTTTCGTCTCAAAACTCAATCCATCAGTTTGAGATTTCAAGACCAGATCAGTTTTTCCCGAACAAGACACTTGTAGACATGATGAATGGTACAACGGATCCGAGAAGACCATTCTACTTCACTGATTTTCCGTTTGGTTCAGGGACCTACAAAGGGGCAACTCCAGTGGATGGTCAGTCATTTGCCTATTCTCGCGCACATACATTCCTACGTGGAAACTTGAAATCTGCCATTCCTGCGACGAGTGTTAATGCGTCTGGAGCTATTGTTGCAGCAGCAGCTTATAATAATGCGTATACCGGTGCTGCACCGATTCGCTTATTAACATTTGCTGAATATAATTTCATCCGTGCAGAGCATGCATTACGTTACGGTGCGGGTGCAAGCGCGGCGGAAGGTTTCTTTAGAGAAGGTATTAGAGCATCTATGAGCATGGTGGGCGTTAGCGCTGCAGATCAAAATGCGTACATTGCTGCGCATGGAAATCTAAATGCAACTTCGTTGGAAGGTAATATCGCAAAAATCATTACGGAGAAGTATGTCGCGAATTATGGTGTGGCTGTTGAGCCATGGAACGATTGGAGACGTACGGGTTATCCTGCGCTTAGAGCAGTTGACGCGAGCGTTGCTGCCATGACAGGTGGTATTCCTCGTTCATTGTTCTATCCTGATTCGGAGGTTAGTGCGAATACCAACTTTAAACAAAAATCGAACATGTTATCGAAAGTATTCTGGGATACAAGACCATAATACGGTTTGTTTAATCATACCGATCAAAGGCTGTTCTTTCCCAAGGACAGCCTTTGATTTTTTTGGCGTGTATGGTTGGATAAATCAATAGCGCTGCATCTTCGGGTTCGCCCTATTTTTGCCAAATATTCTATTGTTTACCTGTGGTCTTATAGAATATTTATAAACAAATAGTTGGTTTTTGTTGATTTGGTGGTAAATTTCGGATTCTAATTCATTCATTAAACTAAACAACATGAAAAAACTAGTACTATCCTGGGTGTTGATGATGGCTGTAGTAAGCACATTATTCGCTCAAACAAGGCAAGTTACCGGTAAAGTCACTTCGTCTGAGGACGGGAGCGGTCTTCCGGGCGTAAGCGTTAGTGCCAAAGGTTCTTCTAAAGGAACAACAACGGCTGCTGACGGTTCTTACAAGATTTCAGTTAACGACGGCGCTTCTTTAGTGTACTCGTTCGTTGGCTTTAGCACACAATCCGTAGCAGTAGGTACGCGTGGAGTGATCGATGTGCAATTGCAAGTAGATAACACGCAGTTATCTGAAGTGGTTGTCGTAGGTTACGGAACTAAAAAGCGTCAAGAATTTACAGGTGCTGCATCTTCTGTGAAGGCAGCTACCATCGCTGAGCGCCCGGTACAATCTTTCTCACAAGGTTTGACGGGTCAAGCAGCTGGTGTTAACATTACACAACCGAACGGTTTGTTAAATAACCCTCCTGTGATTCGTGTACGTGGTTTGAGTTCACTTTCATTGAGCTCGTTTCCTTTAGTCGTTATTGACGGTATTCCAATTTCTACGGATAACGTTTCAGCTAACTCAACGACCAACAACCCGTTGGCAGATATTAACCCATCTGACATTGAGTCAATCGATATCTTGAAAGATGCGGCTTCTGCTGCGATCTACGGATCTCGTGCAGGTGCTGGTGTTTTGTTGATCACAACCAAGCGTGGTAAGTCAGGAAAAGCAAAAGTTTCGATTGAATCTTGGGCTGGTGTTTCAGAAGCAGTACGTCTTCCAGATGTATTGAACGCTGAGCAATACATGTTGCACAAAAATGGTGCGATTGCGAATGCATTAGCATTAAATCCAAATGCAGTAGCAGCTTCACAGCGTAATGCACAGAATAAATCATTCTTGCCTTCTTACAATGCAGATGGTTCATTAATCGATACAGATTGGTACAAAGAAGTATACCAAACATCATTCTCGCAAAACCACAACTTGTCTATCAATGGTGGTAACGAAAAAACAAGCTACTATTTCTCTGCAGGTTACTCAGATCAAGATGGTTTCTTGAAAAGCAATAGCTTCCAACGTCGTTCAGGTCGTTTCAACATGGATCACCAAGCAACGAAATGGTTGAAATTGACTGCCAACTTCAACTACTCGAACACCTATAACAAGGCTCCGATGTCAGGTTCGAACGCAGGTGGTGCATTTAATACATCAGGTTTAGGTCGTATTGCAGTAGCGCAAGTACCGAACTTGCCTGCACGTTTACCAGATGGCTCATATAACTTGGAAAACAACACAATCGGTCGTTTAAACAACTTATTGCCAGCACAGTTCCCTAACCCAGCTGTTGTACGTGATTTGGATAAGATTACATCTGAAAACACACGTTTGATTGCTAATTTAGGCGCTGAATTCCGTTTAGCGGAAGGTCTAACTGCGAAAACAAGTTATTCTTGGGATCGTCGTAACACAGAAAACATTCGTTTCTTCAACCCATTCAATGGTGATGGTTGGTCAGTAAGTGGTGATGCATATAACAACACAGCACGTTCAGATAACTGGAACTTAATTAACACATTGCAATACAACAAGGTATTGGCTGAGAAGCATAATTTCTCTGTTGTGGCAGGTTCTGACGTTCAGAAAACACGTGTGTTAAACTGGGGTGCACAGCGTCAAGGTTTAGCTGACTTCTTCTTTACAGATTTCCAAGGAAACTACGGAACGAATTTAGCGGCTGGAAACGGTATCTCACAAGTGGCTTACGAAGCATATTTTACAAGCTTCTCGTATAGCTATGCCAACAAGTATTTCTTTAGCGCAAACGTTCGTCGTGATGGTAACTCAGCATTATCTTCTGAAAACCGTTGGGGTGATTTCGGTGGAGCTTCTTTAGGTTGGACTGTATCAGAAGAGAAATTCTTCAAGAGCATGGACTTAGGAAACAAGATCTCAAACTTGCGTTTGAAGGCTAGTTATGGTAAAGTAGGTAACGGTAACGTACCGAACGCATACGGTTCTTATTCAACATTTGCATCTAGTTTATATGGAGCAGCGCCAACGTTAGCGTTTAATCAAGCTGGAAACAAGGACTTGAAGTGGGAGACATCTACGCAAACAAACATTGGTTTGGATGTTAGCTTCTTGAATGATCGTGTTCAAGTAGAAGCAAACTACTACTACAAGGATATCGACAACTTGATTTTGAACGTTCCACAAGCACCTTCGAAAGGTATTCCAGGAAACTCAATCTTGGCGAACGTAGGTTCGATGTACAACAAAGGATATGAATTAGCTGTTACGGCAACACCAATTGATAAAAATGGTTTTGTTTGGACGACGAATGTAAACTTTGCAACGAACGAAAACATGGTTACGTCATTGGTTGATGCAAATACGCCAATCTTGACAGCTACATCAGGTTTAGAGACGACAAGTATTACTAAAGTAGGTTATTCTGCAGCACAAATTTATGGTGTGAAGACTGCTGGTGTTAATCCAGAAAATGGTCGCCGTATCTTCATCACACGTGATGGTACTAAAGTACAATACTTACACTTAGGAGGAGCAAATGCATGGACAACCTTAGATGGTAAGCCTACTACTTCACCTTCGAATCAGCAGCAGATTTTGGGTAATACCTTACCTACATTCTACGGTGGTTTCAATAACACATTCCGTTACAAAGGATTTGATTTAGGAATGAACTTTACATTCTCAGGTGGTAACTATATCTACAATGGTTCACAAGCTGGTCTTCGTGACCAACGTGTTTGGAACAACACGGTGGATGTGTTAGATTCTTGGAAGACTCCAGGTCAAATCACTGAAATCCCACGTGCTGTTTATGGTGATAATATTTCGAATGGTTCTGCTTTCTTAATTGATGCTAACGTTCAAAAAGGTGATTTCTTACGTTTGCAAACTGCAACCTTAGGATATAAAATCCCTACGAACCTATCATCAATGGGAATTTCATCTATTCGTGTGTATGCACAAGGAACCAACTTATTGTTGTTCACTCCTTACTTAGGTGTTGACCCTGAAATTTCATCAAACGGAGATTCGAACTTGGCTTCTGGTATTGAGCGTAACTCAATTCCTCAAGGACGTGCATTTACTTTTGGTATCAACATTGGTCTATAATTTTAACGCAGATATAAAATGAAATTATTCACAACAAAAATAGGAATCTTGTCTATCGCACTAGCGATGACTGTTTCTTCATGCAATAAGGAATTCCTTAATGCAGTTCCTGAATTGGATTTATCAGATGCAACCGTATTTAATACGCCTGCACGTGTACTTTCTCAGGTAAATGGTTTGTATGGTTCTGCGAAAAGCGGAAGTTTATTCGGTGGTCGTTATTTGATTTATAACGATATCCGTGGTGAGGAGTGGGTTAACCGGACAACAAACGGTGTTACAGGGTATGGAACGTATCAAGGAAATCAAGATCCTTCTGATTCGTATTTGGCTAACTTCTGGATTCAAGGGTATTTGACAATTAACCGTGCCAACTTGTTTATTGAAGGTTTAACGGCGAATCCAACAGCGGTAACTCCAGCATTAGCTGCGAATTACCGTGGAGAGGCTAAGTTTTTGCGTGCATTAACTTATTTCTCTTTGGTACAATTCTTTGCTAAGCCATATATTATCGACAAAGGAGCTTCAGCTGGTTTGCCTTTACGTTTGAAGGGTGAGACTTCTTCAGCAAATAACGATTTAGCTCGTTCTTCTGTAGCGCAAGTTTATGCACAAGTATTAAAGGATTTGAATGAAGCGGAAGCTGAATTACCAGATTCTTATGGTACTGCCTTGTTGAACACAACTCGTGCGCACAAAAACACAGCTATCGCGTTGAAAGTACGTGTATTGTTGGCCATGGGCGATTACGCTGCTGTACTTACAGAAAGCAATAAAATTGTCTCTGCAGCTGCACCATTCCGTTCGACAACACGTGTGGCTCACACGTTGCAAGCAGATGTTTCCAATGTATTTAAGGCTCCTTATACATCTACGGAATCTGTATTCTCTTTCCCAATGGATGCAACAAACGCTCCAGGAACACAAAACCAATTAGGATACTACTGGAATGCTGGAAATGTTGAGTATGTATTGAATACAGGTGCTACAGGTATTTATAATAATGCTCAGTTTGGTGCGAATGATGATCGCAAGACTAAATTGACTGTTGCTAAAACAGCCGTTGCGAATGCTCCATCATTGACTAAATTTAGCGGTGTGGCTCCATTCGTGGATTATGTTCCTAGCATTCGTTATGCAGAAGTATTGTTAAACGTAGCAGAAGCAGAAGCTGAATTAGGTAACTTGACACGTGCAGCAGCTATCTTACGTGCGGTTCACGCGCGTTCAGATGCTTCGTATGTGTTCCCATCGTTAGCTACTAAGGCAGAGGTTGTTAGTGCAATCTTGCTTGAGCGTCGTATTGAATTATTGGGAGAAGGTTTCCGTGCCAATGACGTGTTACGTCGTGGTGAGCCTTTGAACTCGTTCGGTGCAGGTGCGATCATTCAGCCATCTGACCCACGTTATATCTTTGGTATTCCATTAGTTGAGGTTCAAACAAACCCAAGTATCGGTAAATAAGATATCTCAAAATTAGTTTGAATAGGCGGCCCCGAAAAGGCCGCCTATTTTTTTATGACTTTTATAAAAACATTTTATCATAATAATTGTTAAAAAAGTTCCTGTTTATATATTTGCCAAATTATTTTTTATTCATCATTTGTTTAAACTAAAGACATTATGAAAAAAACGTTACTAGTCAGTATTTTCTTGTGGCTTAGCGCATTAGTCCCCTTGCTAGCACAAGATCGAGCGATCTCAGGAAAAGTAACCACGGAAGATGGTTCTACATTACCTGGAGTTAATATCGCGATTAAAGGGACAACAAAAGGTACAACAACGGATGCCGACGGTGGATTTAAACTCTCCGTAGCTCCTTCAGCGGTTCTTGTGGTTAGCTCAGTAGGCTACGCGTCGCAAGAAGTTCGTGTAGGAAATCGTTCGGTTGTCAACATTTCACTTCAATCAAACACATCTCAACTCGATGAGGTTATCGTTACGACCTTTGGTACGGCGAAAAAAGCATCATTTACAGGTTCTTCTGCGTCCATCGGAGCAGAAAAATTAGGTGTACGTCCGATTACCAACATTGGCCAAGCCTTAGAAGGTATTGCAGCCGGTGTGACGACTACTTCTACCGGAGGTCAGCCAGGCTCATCTCCAGCCGTGCGTATTCGTGGTTTCGGTTCGATTTCATCTTCGAATGATCCATTATACGTTGTGGACGGTGTGCCATACTCAGCGAGTATTGCGAATCTAAACAATGATGATATTCAGTCCATTACTGTGTTGAAAGATGCAGCTTCTACGGCCCTATATGGTGCGCGTGCAGCGAATGGTGTGGTGATGGTCACTACGAAGAAAGGATTGAACGGTAAAAATTCAATTAACATCAAATACACCAAAGGTTTTAACACACGCGCTTTGCCGGAGTACGACCGTGTAGGTGCTGCTGATTATTACCCATTGATGTGGGAGTCTAACCGTAACAACTTAGCTTACCGCGCAGCTAGCCCTGTGCCTATTGCTACAGCTAGTTCTACAGCCTCAGCGGGTTTAGGTGCGATTGTAGGAACAGGTTATAACGTATATAATGTGCCTTTTGCTCAATTGGTAGGGACAGATGGAAAACTTAATCCATCTGCTCAAATGATTTACAACCCAGATGATTTAAACTGGGAAAAAGCGGTGATGCGTCAAGGAGTTCGTGATGAGGTAAATGCGAATTTTTCTGGGTCAAATGGCAAGACCGATTACTTCTTATCGGTGTCTTATTTGAACGATAAAGGATATCAAATTAAATCCGATTACGATCGTTTTACGGCTCGTTTGAATGTGAACAGCCAAATGAAAGATTGGTTTAAGGTAGGTGCTAATATGAACACCACGGTGACTACATCGAATCAGTCAACGGCTGATGGTGGAACTTCATTTGTTAACCCATTCTTCTTTACACGTGGTATGGCGCCTATTTATCCAGTATATGCGTATGATCCTAAAAATCCAGGTTCATTCTTAACGACTGAAGATGGCCGCCGTCGCTATGACTACGGTAACTTAAGTGCATTAGGTTTATCAAATCGTCCACAATATGGTGGTCGTCACGTAGTTGCTGAAACGGAATTGAACGAAAACTTCTTCCGTAGAAACTTATTAGGTGGTCGTACGTATGCAGAAGTTACGTTCTTAAAAGATTTCAAATTTACGTCTAACGTAGGTGTGGATATTACAAACGCTAACTCCATTGTTTTTGGTAACCCAGAAATCGGTGATGGTGCGCCAGCAGGTCGTGCGTCTAATTTGTTTGAAAACATTACGAATTACAACTTATCCCAGTTGTTGACTTACAACCATACCTTCGGCAAGCACAATGTGGATGCCTTAGTAGGTCATGAAAACTACAACTTAGTAAGCAATAGCTTAGATGGTTCACGTTCGCAGCAAATTTTGGATGGAAATTATGAGTTGATCAACTTTACGACAACGACAAACTTGACATCACAATATGACATGCGTCGCGTAGAAGGTTACTTCTCTCGTTTGAATTACGATTATGATTCAAAATATTTTGTTTCGTTCTCCGCACGTCGCGATGGATCTTCTAAGTTTTACCAAGATAAGCGTTGGGGTACTTTCTACTCAGCATCAGCTGCTTGGCGTTTAGATCAAGAAGATTTTATCAAGCAATTTAGCTTCATCGATAACTTGAAACTAAGAAGTTCTTGGGGTCAAACAGGTAACGATGGTGGTATCAGCAATTACGCTTGGCAGCCATTATACGCCTTGGGTTGGAACAATGCTACGGAGCCAGGTATCTTGCAATCTTCTTTAGGTAGCAAGTCATTGGAGTGGGAAACAAATACGGCATTTGACGTGGCTCTTGAGTTTGGCTTATTCAAGAACCGTTTATCAGGTACGATTGAATACTTCAACCGTCAGTCGACTAACTTGATTTTTGCTGTTCCTTTGCCACTTTCTGTGGGTATCGGATCTGAGACGCGTAACATTGGATCGATGTACAATAAAGGTATCGAGCTTCAGTTAGGCTATGATGTTATTCGTACGAAAGACTTCAACTGGCACATTGATTTGAATGCGACTCGTTTAGAGAATCAAATCACCAAAATGCCACAAGAGAGCAAGGAGATCATCGACGGAACGAAGAAGTTGAAAGAAGGAAGTTCATTATATGATTATTGGTTACGTGAGTACAAAGGCGTAAACCCAGAAACGGGAGCGGCTGAATATCGTGCGATTTCATATGTAGCTTCTAACTCCAGAATTACGGCTTCAGGTGATACCTTAACAAATAACATTGCGAATGCACGTTTTTGGTATAATGGGTCATCTATTCCAGATTTGACTGGATCGGTCAATACGTCTGTAAGCTATAAAGGCTTCTCATTGACGGCATTAATGGTGTATCAACTAGGTGGTAAAATCTATGATGGTGCCTATGCTGGTTTAATGAGCGCGGGTTACCACAATGCCAAACACGTGGATATCTTGAAGCGTTGGCAAAATCCAGGTGATATCACCGAAGTACCACGTATGGACGCGGGCCGTACGGCCGATTTTGATGCAGCGTCAGACCGTTGGTTAATCGACGGTAGCTTCATGAATATTCGTACGGTAACCTTGGCATACCGTTTGCCAAAGTCGGTGCTGAATAAATTCAAAATCGATAACGCCCAAGTATACATGAGTGGTGAAAACTTCTTGATGTTGTCTCGCAGAAGCGGTATGAACGTTCAACAAAACTTTGGAGGAACGACAAGTAACGTGTATAGCCCGGCGAAATCATTGGTATTAGGTCTTTCATTCTCCTTATAATCATTAGAATCATGAAAAATAAAAGTTTAATAATTTTCGCTTTCTTTCTCAGCATGATTTCTTTTTCATGTGAGACAACGTATTTAGATACAACGCCTACGGCAAGTATCGATGCGGGTTCTGCATATGCGACAACTAAAAATGCCGCAGCTGCAGTTAACGGTATTTACCGTTCATTTATCGTACGTTATTTAAGTTCACAAGGACACTCAGGTCATCCAGCTATGATGATTATTTTGGATCACATGGGTGAGGATATGGTGCTTGGAACCACTGCTGCTTCTTGGCACGTGGGTGAGACTCGTTGGACAGCACACCGTTCAGACGTTAACACCTTGGTTCAATTTCCGTATGAAATGTACTACCGCATCATCGGTAATGCGAATATTGGTATTGCCAATATTGATAAGGCCGTAGGTCCTGCCGCTGATCGGAATCGTTTAAAAGGTGAGGCTTTGGCTTTACGTGCTTTCGGATACTTCAACTTGGTTCAATTGTACGGTAAGCGTTACGAGTCTCGTGCGAAGCCTAATACGCAATTAGGTGTACCATTGGTTTTAGAGCCAACGACCGAAGGAAAACCACGTAATACCGTAGAGGAAGTATACGCACAAATCAATAAAGACCTAGCGGATGCTGCGTTGTTATTGACTGCTTCGCGCATTAACAAATCACATTTCAATTTAAATGTGGTTAAAGGGATGCAAGCACGTGTAGCTTTAGTACAGCAAGATTGGGCAAATGCTGCGAAATTTGCGGCAGAAGCTCGCGCTGGCTATGCACCCATGAACGCAACGCAGTACCTAGATGGTTTTCAAGATATTGCTAATCCAGAATGGATGTGGGGTTTTGATCACTTAGAGGATCAAACGGAATATTTCGGTGGATACCACTCGTATATTTCATGTAACTACAACTCGACGGTTATTCGTACCTATCCAAAGGTTATCAATAACTTGCTTTATAAGCAAATTCCTGCAACGGACGTTAGATCAAAGATGTGGGTGGAGACACCAACTGCAGCTAATTCAATCGTGCCTCCAGGGGGTGTGCGTCCTAAATTCTTGAACCAGAAGTTCAGATTACCAGGTACGCCTTCAACATCAGCTATGGGTGATGTACCTTACATGCGTGCAGCTGAAATGTATTTAATTGAAGCAGAAGCGAAAGCGCGTTTAAACGATGCAGCTGGTGCATCTCAAGTATTATTTGATTTAATCAAAACAAGAGATGCTGCTTATGTGAAGTCGACAAATACAGGCCAAGCTTTAATTGATGAAATTTTAGTACATCGTCGTGTAGAACTTTGGGGTGAAGGACATCGTTTCTTAGATTTGAAGCGTACCAATGCACCGTTGAATCGTAATGGAACAAATGCCATTGCATCTATTGCATTGTTATATGATGTAGCTCCAGGTGATGCGCGTTGGGAATTCTTAATCCCACGTCGCGAGATTAATGCCAATCCAGCGGTTACACAAAATCCACTATAAATTAAATTTCAAAAGGTGGCTGATTTCAGCCACCTTTTTTTATCCCTTATTTATCCTATGAAAAAATCAACCTTATTATTGTCTGTAGCCCTTTTTATAGGTGCTGCCAGCGTTAGCCACGCACAAGATACTGATGCGTACCAATTGCCTCCTAAGGAAATTGCCGACTTGCTTTTAGCGAAGCCAACCCCTTTTGTGCGCATTGATTCCAAAGCAGAATATTTATTATTACTAGGCCGTAATTCGTATCCGAGTGTGGAGGAATTAGGCCAACCGGAAATGAAGATTGCGGGATTGCGTTTGAATCCTCTGAATTTTTCTCCAAGCCGACAAAGCCCCATCAGCAGCATTACGTTGCAGTCCATCAAATCCGGTGCTCCCATCGCGATTGTTGGCCTGCCCAAAAACCTAGCTGCCGGAGCAATCGCCTGGAATCCATCCGAAACTAAAATTGCATTTACCCAATCCGAAGTGAATCGGGTAGATCTATATGTGATCGATATCGCCACCAAAAAAGCGACACGCGTGAACGTGGATCCGATTAACCAAGTCCTAGGCAATGCCTTTACTTGGGTAGACGATCAAACCATTTTATACAAAGCTACCACACATGATGCAGCTGGTGCACCCAAGCGTCCAATTACGCCGAAGGGGCCAACGATCCAACAAAATATTGGCAAGGCCGCTCCACGTCCCACGTTCCAGGATTTGATCAAGTCGCCATATGATGAGAGTTTGTTTGCGTATTATGCGGAGAGCCAACTGGTCCTTTACAAAAATGGGGTCAATAAGAAAGTAGGCAAGCCTGAGCTGACCAACTCCTTTCAATTATCGCCAGATCGCCAGTATGTGATGACGCGTACTTTAACGAAACCATTCTCATATGCGGTGCCGGCGTATGGATTTACATCCACGGTTTCGGTGATGAATCTGGATGGAAAAGTGATCAAGGAATTAGCTAAGCTTCCTTCTGCGGAGAGCGCTCCAGCTGGAAATGACAACGTGCAAAATGTTCCAAGGGGATTTGAGTGGCGTGATGATGAGCCAGCTTCGATCGTCTATGCGATGCCGTTGGATAGTGGTTTCATCAAGAAGCAAGTGGAATTTCACGATGCTGTTTATAGCTTAGCTGCACCATTTACGCAAGCAGCGAAGGAATTGTTTAAAACCAAAACGCGTTTTGCCGGGGTGACTTGGGGAGACAAAAATCTCGCATTGGTATCCGAGGTATTGCGCGGGAAGCAAACGTCAAAAGTGAGTCGCTATACGCCACAGACGGGAACGATGGAAGTTTTGTATGAGCGTAATCTAACAGATGCTTACCGCAATCCAGGAAGTCCTGTTCAGACAAAAAATGCGTTTGGGCGCGAGGTGATTCAAGTCACGGATGGCGGAACTAAGATTTTGATGAACAATCCCGTGGGATCGTCAGATCAAGGCGACCTTCCATTTATAGCCAAATTTGATTTAGCTACGAAGAAAAACGAGATTATTTGGCGCGCGAAGCCGGGTCATTTCGAACAAGTAGAAGAGGTGATCGATGCGGAAAAAGGTATTGCATTGAGCAGAAAGGAATCTCAAACAGAGGTGCCGAACTACT
>CAIUGL010000006.1 GCA_903898715.1 uncultured Cytophagaceae bacterium | reverse complement strand
TACTGGTATTTTTTTATCAGGTAATATTTTACACTATGATTGGGACAACCAACATTGGAGCTGGAGATCCAATTTAACAGTGCCTACTAATCAATGGTCCATGATTGTAATATCCGTAAAAGAAAGTTCATTTACTGCCTATTTATGCAATGCAAGTGGAATATATTCTGATAGCAGAGGAAACGGACATGGTTCTTTAACTAGTAAAGGAGCCACTAATTTTCATATTGGCTATGATCCATATGATTCAAGTAGAGCATTCAAAGGAAAAATGGGAACAGCCATGGTCTATTCTGTTGGTTTATCAACTGCAGACATTACTTCCATTTTTAACGACCAAAAAGCGTCCTTCGGTTTATAAACTAGTTATGAAAAATTTAATCACCCTGTTATTCCTTTTTGTTGCATTCATTTCTAATGCGCAGCGAACTATGTTTGGTGGGCAGAATAATTATTTGGGGCCTGTTGCGCCTCCTACCTTGAGTACACAAGGGCTTGTTTTACAGGTGGATGCTGGGAATGCTGCAAGTTACCCGGGTACTGGCAATAGATGGAATGACTTAAGTGGTAGTAATCATGGAACACTGACGAATGGACCACTCTATACGACTGGAAATGGAGGGAGTATTGTTTTTGATGGGATAGATGATGTGATCAGTTTTGGAAACATTTTAAATATGGGATTAGCTAGTTGGACAATCTCTTGTTGGGTAAAATTTGATGGCGGATCAGGACTGATGGGTATTATTGGTAAAACATCTTACAGATCATATGAGGGTAGATATTCTATCTATATCGATAATAATAATTTAGTTGCGTTTTTTCAACCAGGTGCGAGTAGTATGATTATATCTACGCCACTGACTCCCTACCTAGACAATAAATTCCATAATCTGGTATTGACAATCAATCGTGCCTCCATGATGTATTTATATGTGGATGGAATATCGGTAGGAACACCTATTGATGTAAGTAGTACGAGTAGTTTGAACCCAAATTCAAGTGATCATTTTTATATAGGTTCTTATGCGAGTAGTGATGGACAAAGTCCACTTTACTTTTTTAAAGGGAGTATCGGTCAAGCATTAATCTACAATCAAGCACTTACCTCACAAGAAGTAATGACCAATTTTAATGTGTTTAAATCTCGTTTTGGTCTTTAATTTTTATGAAAAATCTATTCACCCTCTTATTCCTTTTTGTTGCTTTTGTTTCACATGCGCAAACGGTGAGTATTTCTTCATCCGTTCCAAGCAATACATTTTGTGCTGGAACGAATGTGACCTTTACCGCATCAACTTCTGGTATTACAAATCCAACCTATCAATGGTATAAAAACAGTGTAGCCATTTCTGGCGAAACGAATTCAATTTATTCAACCAACGCGCTGAGTCATGGGGATCAAATTTATGTGTCAGTTCCCACAACTGTTTCGGGTAGTCTTAAAACAAGTGGGTTGAAATTTAATTTTGATGCCGGTAATTCTTCCAGTTATAGTGGTTCAGGGACAGCATTGACTGATTTAAGTGGAAGCGGTACCCATGCCACCTTTCAAAATGCCCCTACTTTTGTTTCGAGTCCCATAAAAACGTTTCAATGGAATACGCGAGGAAGTAATGGATCTAATACTACTAAGGCTTCATTTAGCAATGTATTAGGTGACGATATGACCGTAGGAGCTTGGATTAAAACATCAAATATTGGAAACGATTTAGCACATTATCGATTATTATACATTTTAACTGGTGAACAAGGCGGAGGCGCTAATGACTGGGGGTTTGGTATCGATCGTTTAGGTAAATTAGCTTTTGGTGCTGGACCTAATGATGTAACAATTTCGAGTAGCACCTCTGTCAATACAAACGAATGGACCTATGTCGTTGCAACACGCGCGAAAAGCACGGGTCAAATTAAATTATACATTAATGGAGCGTTTAATATTAAACGCTCCATTAATGTATAATTTAATTTGACCCGTGCTTTTCGCGCGTGTTGCAACGACATAGGTCC
>CAIUGL010000005.1 GCA_903898715.1 uncultured Cytophagaceae bacterium | reverse complement strand
GAGATTCCCGAGGAAGCCATCGTCGACAGCTTTACATATTGTCCTTGACTGATAAAGCTGATCAGTATAAAAAAGAGTAGATATCTAATCATGCTAGTTCATTAAGCGTATACCAAACGAAAACATCGTTGGCTTGAAGTTCAAGGTCGATTGTCCTTCCGGCTGATCATTCAGCGTTTGGATTTGTTGGTACGCAAAGAATCCAGCCAAACGATCCGAGAAACGTTTTTCTAATTCTCCGCCATAACCAGCCATGAATTTGATTTGGCTAAACTGAGGATCTTGGGTTAAGTCCTCGTAGCGATTCAGTAGCAGCTGATTGCCATGAACAATTTTATTAATGCTTCCAACGCCTTGTAGATTCAAAGCGAATTTCCAAGGTAGCGGAATGCGAATACCTAGTTTGCCATGCACACCCAAATAATCCGTTTGGTACGAAAAGGCATTGTTTTGAATGTCCCCTACGGCGTTCATTTGGTTGAACTGAAGGCCCAAATCGTAGTTGATGAGACTAAGCAACGTCGCCACTTTCGAATTCTGACTCAAGTAAATCGCAAAGGGTGTTTGCTCGAGTTTCTGTTTGGTGGTGTCCACTAAACTGGCTTTGTGAAATGCGAGTTGGAAAGCTAAACCCGAGCCAGACTTCAGACCGTCAACTAACTTTCCCTGATCGTTTTGATATTGAAACTGGGTGATGGCCACTCCTTGTGAGAGTTTAAATTGTTGGCCGTAAGCTACATGGACCAGCAACAAGGCTGTAGCGATGAGCAAAAAACGTGGGATGATAAGCTTCATGAGTATCATTTTAGTTTGGACTAAATTTTAAAGTCGGTACAAAAATGAATGCATTGAAGCGCCCCAAGCGTGTTCAGCGGGGATATAGTGTCTAAAAAAAAGATTTTAGGACAACATGCGCAGCAGAAACTGTATGAAATAAATTATAGTAAACTATTTTTACTACCTGAGTAATCAATATCCTTGTCCTATGCTGAACGTAAATCTTATTCTTTTTTCCTTAGTTGCATTTACTCTAATGAGAAATCATTTCAAAAAAAATAAGGGGATTATTTATGCGATTATCGCCATACTAGCGGTTTGTTTTAAAGTAATGGTAGAGTCCTTTCCGTTTGCCTATTTTGATGAGCATCCGCTTACCCAACGCGCTGTTTTGATTCATCCCATTATTAACTTTATCATCGCGCCATTGGTATTACTTTATATAGAAAGTGCCCTTAAAAAAGGTCTCACCTTAAACCGTTATTTCCTATTTTTTATCCCATTCCTAATTTGCTTGATTAATTTTCTACCCTTCTATTATTTACCGATTGAAGATAAAATTCAAATTTACACGCACGCCAGCGACGCAACCGCCCAGGAATATTTTATATGGTTTTCCTACCCTGTTTTACGTACGATAAATAACATGTACAATCCGCTGATCGGAATGATAACCATGGGTTACTTATTCCAATTATTGATTCGAAACAAAGAAAAACTAAGTAAAAAAACGTATTTAAATCTACTTCAAGTTAGCATCATTTTGGTTATCAATTTTATTACGATTAGAGTAATTATGTTCTATAATTATATGTCAGATGGCCAACAGATCAGTCCAGAATTTGCCATAGTTATATGCATCCTGGTTCCTCTGTCCTTCATCATATTTCCGAACTTCATTTACGACAACGCGAACAATTCAGATTTAAATCTTTATTTCCGAATGATGAATCGGCTGACAGGTAATGGCGAAAACAAAGAGTCAGTCAAAGGTGAACTATTGACTGATTCGACGAGAATCATGAACTATTTGAATGAGGAGAAACCGTATTTATCACCCGGATTTTCCATTCATGATATTGTTAGCACCTTAGATATCCCACAGAAAAATGTAACGGATTGTTTCAACAAAGTCATCAAAATTCCATTCCCACGCATGCGCAATCAATTACGCGTAGATTATGCGACTGACATGTTTCGAAACAATTCGCATTTAAAAATTTCGATTGAAGGCATAGCCGCCGAGTCAGGTTTTAATAACCGGGCAACATTCTACAAAGCGTTTAGAGAGGTAACGAATACCACGCCCATTGACTGGATTAAAGAAAATTGCGGGTATACGTTAGAGGAGGGATTGGAGTAAACTCAAAGGCCAAATGCCGCTTTCTGCGCATTAAATGTTGACGTAATATCAGCCTGCGATAAAGCGCCACTATAAATCATCGCCGTTGAAATCTTACCTTTAAATGTCCGACTGATTTTATCCAGAGGATCACAGCCAATAAAGAAATTAAGTCCTGATAAGGATGCGTGAGATACCGTATTGGTAGCCGAAAAGATTCCACTTGAATTACACAGATAAGCTACTGCTTTAGTGGAGCTAATCGTTATAGCAATCATGGACCAGGCGTCGTTAGGTACATACAAATTGGAATCCCAATTATAGTAGTTATCAGACCAATGATATCCCACGGAATTATTTGAGTACAAATCCAATCCAGTTGCAGGAACAGAACTTCCTCCATTTCCATTTCTGTTAAAAATGATACCGGTATAGGACCCTTGCGTTTGTGAGGGATTTACCCAAGCGATGAATGTCACGGAAGAAAAAGCATAATTGGTTTTTGCAGTTGAAGCATAGATATTTTGCCCCAAGGTGAAGTTGGCAGGATTGCTAGAATAAACCGGGCTCCCAATTAAAGTGGCATGATTATTTTGCGTACTTGCATCCGACCAAATAGCTCCCAAACCACTGTAAGTATTTGCATTTAAATATAATACGAGGTTATTAGTAATGATTGCGGGGGGCGCTACCGGTGCTACATAATTGTTGTTGCCCACGAACATGGATCGCTGTGCTTGCGAGATAAAGGCAAGAAATAGAAATAGAATGGTCAGTCGTTTTTTCATAAAAATTTACAAGCCAAAGCGAGTTTTAAAAGCATTAAAATTTGAGGTTACTTCGGTTGCAGATAAAGCCCTATTGTACGATTGAAATGAAGCAATACCACCCAACCAATTCCAACCAACATCATTAGGCCCAGAACCTCCAATAACAAGTTCCGTAGGAGATGATCGCACGGGAGACCAATAAGGAGCCGTACCCATAAATACGCCATCAAAATATAATTTGGCGTTGTTAGCTGATGCATCAACAACCACCGTATAATTATGCCAATTAACATTTGGTATCATGGTTGTTGTACTCACAGGTACATTACTCGAATTTTTAAATGGAGAGCCTTCGGAATCCCATGTATTCCAGAAGCATTTGGCATTATAAAAGAACAAATCAGGGCCACTACCTACGGGACCTGCATTAAATAACATACAACTATATTGCATGATTGAACTTACTTTAGCCCAAACATTAAATGTCATGGAAGCCGTCTTGCTCAAGGGGGCACTGACATAACAATTAGCCGTTTTGGTGTTATAATTAAAGTAGGCAACCCCACCGGCATTGGCATAAGTTGCACCTACAATAGTTCCATGATTACTTCCTGCCAAATCATACCAGGTATTTCCATTAGCGACCTGATAAGACATAGGATCACTCGCATCTAGATTTTGAATTAGGCCCAATGTGATGATTGGTGGTGCTTGAAATGGTACAGCCGGAGCCATATAATTATTATTCCCTCCAAACATGGTACGTTGTGCATGGGTAAGGAATGCAACGAAGAGTAAGAAAATGGTGAGATTTTTTTGCATAAGTATTTTTAGAAATGGCGTTCAAATAGACCCATTCTATCTATTAGGGATAATATATCTTAGTAGAATTGTAATTATTCAAAATTTCATCCGCCGTCAAGTACCCATTATAAATTTGAACAGAACCAAGTCCACCACGAAAATTGGGATCACCAAAACCCCAATTAGACCTTCCGATATAACATAACGTTCTATTAACATTTCGAGGAGCAGGCATCGAACGTGTTCCACTCGGCTGACCATCTACATAAATCGTGGCAATCCCTGACACAGAATTATACGTTGCGCACACAAAATGCCACGCATTTAAAGTTAGGACAGTAGTCGCCTGAAATTGCGCTCCCTCGATATAAAGTCCTGGTGCACCACTTGTGCTATACGAATTAGAAAGTAAGATATTATTTTGGCCAGCACCATTACCAAAATCAATAATTCTATTCCAATTAAGTACTTCGATGGGATAGACCCAACTTTGAATGGTAAACGAACTACCGCTAAAATAGACGCCATTACTTGCTTGCGCATAGTTGGCATTCCCACCTGGAAAATTCAATGCCCCTCCATTTCCTGTACCATAAGCCAAGGAGCCATATAAAGTTGCATGGTAGTTATTACCAGACAAGTCATACCAAGTACCCGGGTTTGCAGATCGTGCCAATGAATTGATATTACGTGCATCTAAATTTAAAACGAGGCTTCCTCCATTCGTCGGAGCGACAATCACATTGATTGAATTCGCACTGGGTGCTTCAGGCACCACGTATTTATTGTGCTTACCAAACATCGTTCGCTGGGCATGGGAAGTGAATGTCACTAAAAGTAAGAAGAGGGTAAGATATTTTTTCATGTATAATTTTCTTGGCCTTTGATCACTATTTTACCATGTCTTTTCAGCATTATACTGTGTTGTAATGGCACTCTGGTCTAAGGCTGTTTTTTGGTATTTGATTCGATAAATCTTTCCATTAAAAAAGTTACCCACATTCTCATATTCCTCTCCTATCCGAAGGTTACTTGACCAGCCACCATTTGATACCGGAATT
>CAIUGL010000004.1 GCA_903898715.1 uncultured Cytophagaceae bacterium | reverse complement strand
GGCGTCTTTTGTCCAAAGAACTAGTGCATACGATGGGGTATATACGCCCAATATGTCTCAATTGCGTCCGTATGATCCGGAAAAAATGACATCTGATGCCTTAAAACTGTGTGATATATATGCGGTGGATGTCAATTACGTTCCCACTAAACATTACTTTTTTCAGGCCGAACTAGGCTATTGCAAGGCAGGAACCTATTTAAAAGAAACAGGTGCTGGGCAAAATGTCATTTATTTTGCCGTACGTAATGCGATCAAATTCTAGGCTATAGCGCGATCTTTGCGAATCACCCAGAGCATTAGAAAACACACCGCACCGTTCAAAATTAGCTTCGCAAAACCAAATCCACCAAATAGCGTTTGTGCTTGCATTTCCAAGATAAAGGTGATGATAGGGGAGGCCACACATATAAATGGTACTAATTTGTCCTTCACACCGTATTTGGTAAACAATCCAAACGAAAATAAACCTAAAAGAGGGCCATAGGTATAGCCGGCTAAATTAAAAACGGCCGCAATTAGTTCTTGGGTGTTGAATACGTGAAACAAACCTATCACGACAAAGAACAAAGCTGAAAACCCTAAGTGTACACGTTGCTTTAGTTTTTCTCTTTTAGCTTCTTTGAATTTCTCAATTCGCAGGAAATCAATGCAAAATGAAGTTGTTAATGCGGTCAAAGCTGAATCTGAACTCGCATATGATGCCGCAATAATTCCCAGTAAAAACGTCACGGCTGCCAAAGTGCCAAATTCTCCACCCAGTGCTAATAAGGGGTATAACTCATCTGTTTTAGTCGGTATGGCAATCTGATTTGCTTGGGCATAGATATACAACAAGGCACCTAATGACAAGAAAAGAATATTGATGAACAACAATACCCAATAGAACCAGAACATGTTTTTTTGTGCTTCACCAATCGACTTACAGGTTAAGTTTTTCTGCATCAAATCTTGATCCAATCCAGTCATCACAATCGCAATAAATACCCCCGCTAAAAAGTCTTTTCCAAAGAAATGCGGGCTCTTCCAATCCCATTCAAACATGTGCGATAGGGGACTCGCTTGGATGGTATTGACCATTTCTCCAAAACCCATGTTCATTTTTTGGCCAACTAAAAATATGGTGATGAATAGCGCGACGAGTAAAAAGAGTGTCTGAAGTGTGTCCGTCCAAATAATTGTTTTAACTCCTCCTCGATGGGTATAGAGCCAAATTAGTGCGATGGAAATGAATACAGTACAAACAAATGGAACACCAATAGGGGCGAAAATGGCGATTTGGAGCACATTGACAGCTAAATATAACCGAGCTGCGGATCCAATTGTACGGGAAAGTAAAAAGAAGGCTGATCCTGTTTTGTAGGCCCAGAAACCAAAACGCGTTTCTAAATAGCCGTAAATAGAAATTAGATTCAGTCGGTAATAGAGTGGCATTAATACCAGCGCGATTGTTAAATAGCCCAATGAATGCCCTAAAATGACCTGATAGTAGGTGAAATAGGTTTTGCCAACAGCCCCAGGAACGGATATAAATGTCAAACCAGAAATGGAAGTACCAATCATCCCGAAGGCCACGAGCCACCAAGGAGATTCACGATTCGCGGTAAAAAAGGCGTTGGTGTCAGCTCCCTTCGATGTGAAGTAAGAGATGAGCAACAAAAGGCCAAAATAGATGGCAAGAATTCCGCCGGCTAATTGAATCGACATAGAGGTTTAAAGAGAAATTTATATAAATTTGTACGAGGTGTTTTCAATACTAGTTTCAAAAATATGGATTTCTCCGTAGATAATGTTTCTGAGTTCATTTTTTCTTTGGCAGGGCAAG
>CAIUGL010000003.1 GCA_903898715.1 uncultured Cytophagaceae bacterium | reverse complement strand
CTTTATTAATTAAGAATTTGACTTTGCTTCAACGCGTACAGCGAGAAGCTAATGTTGAAATTATTTGTGCATTAAAAGGTTTTTCATTCTATCATGTATTTCCTTTAATCCGACAATATTTAGCTGGAGCTACTGCGAGTTCATTAAACGAAGCTCGTTTAGCTTTCGAAGAAATGGGGGAGAAGTGTCATGCATATACTCCAGCTTATTTACCAAATGAGTTTGACGAATTTATGCAGTATGCGAGTCATATGACATTTAATTCACTTAATCAAGTTGGCCAATTTGCCCTTCAAGCCAAGTCAAATGGCATTTCATGTGGCATTCGTATTAATCCCGAATATGCGGAAGTAGAAACTGATATGTATAATCCATGTATTGCAGGATCTCGCTTAGGTATTCGTCGTGGCGATTTAGGCGATACGTTACCTGAGGGAATTGAAGGACTACATTCGCATACTTTGTGTGAGAATGATTCATTTGTGCTTTCTAGAACACTCGATGTAATTGATGCCAAGTTTGGTGATTTATTGAATCAAGTAAAGTGGCTGAATTTAGGTGGTGGACATTTAATTACGCGAGCTGATTACGATGTGGATCATTTAATTGAAACGCTAAAGAAGTTTAAAGCTAAGTATCCAAATTTAGATATTATTCTAGAACCAGGTTCAGCTGTAGGATGGCAAACTGGTTTTCTTAAGTCCACTGTTCTCGATATAGTACATTCCGCTGGTATTGATGTAGCTATATTGGATGTTTCCTTTGCGGCGCACATGCCAGACACGTTGGAAATGCCATATAAGCCGCGTATTCGTTCGGCTTCGATGGAGCCTGTCGCGGGTAAACCTACGTACCGATTTGGTGGGATGACGTGTTTAGCTGGTGATTATTACGGCGATTATTCTTTTGAAGAGCCACTAAAAATTGGAGATGAAATCATTTTAGAAGATATGATCCATTATACCATGGTTAAAACGACAACATTTAATGGGGTTAATTTACCTGATATCGGTATGATTGATCGAACTGGAGAGTATGTTCGATTCAAACATTTTGGGTATGAATCTTTTAAAGATAGACTATAAAAAAAAGGACTTCGAATTGAAGTCCTTTTTTGTGGAGAAGATCGGGCTCGAACCGACGACCTCTTGCATGCCATGCAAGCGCTCTAGCCAACTGAGCTACATCCCCGTTTAAAAATTTACACGAACACCAATTCCACCTTGTAAATGAAAAAAGAATGGATTGGGTGCTATTTCCGTATAAAAACCAATTTCAGAAAAGAAAGATAAATTGGGTGCATCGATAGGGAAGTACTCGATTCCACCTACTGCTGTCGCTCCCATCGCTGAAGCTCTTTTACTCGCAGCTAAATTATTACTAACACGATTAGCATACCAATCTCTAGAATTCAATTGTGGTCCGAAACCGTAGTACGTGTGTAAATCAGAATTTATAATGGTTGGGTGGTGCCATAGATACAGCACATTTATCGAATAACCAATGTTATTAAACGTTCCATCTTGGTACTTACGATCCGTACCCCACAAACCGCCATATGTACCAATATTCACCTCTAACGCATTAATTCCATTATCAGAATAACGTCTAGCCATAAAACCTCCTGGTTCCCCGATTCGGAATCCAGCTGCCCATTCTTGAAGTTGGCTATACGCAGGTGCCGTACAACTAACAAAGAAGAATAAGAAAGCTAGTTTTATGTGTTTCAATTTCATGCGTAAAAGCGCTTAATCTTATCTAATAATAGGTTATTCTCTTCGGTTGTACTAATTGTAATTCGAATTGAATCTTCACATAAAGTGACCGTGGACCTATTGCGTGTTATAATTTTTTGTTCTATTAAGTAATCAAATAATTCTTGAGCTTGCTCAAATCTCACCAGGATAAAGTTGGCGTTAGATGGGTAAATATGTTTAGTACCCGGCAAACTATTAAGTCCTGAAATTAAGTCTTTCTTAGCATTATTTAATGTTTCAATAGAGCTTTTTACAAATTCTTTGTTGGCCAAAGCTAGCTCAACTAATTCTTGAGTCGCTCCGCTTATATTATAAGGTGGTTTGATTTTATTTAATAGTTGAATGATTTTTGGATTAGCATAGGCCATTCCAAGTCGTAATGATGCCAAACCATATGCTTTTGATAAGGTTTGCATGACTATTAAATTTGGGAATTTGGCTAATTCGGCAATGAAACTAGGTTCATCTGAAAAATCTATATAGGCTTCATCAACAATCACAAAGCCTGACGTGAACTTATCCAAAATAGCATAAATAGAATCTCTGTTCAATTTATTGCCTGTTGGGTTATTCGGAGAACAAATAAATATTAGTTTTGAATGTTCATTGATACGTGCACATATTTCATCCACATTTAGTTGGTAATCAGCAGTTAAATTAACACGCACTATTGGTACATTATTAACTGAAGCACTCACTTCGTACATGCCATATGTAGGAGGGCAAATAATGACGTGATCTTTAGCTGGATTACATGTCATTCGAATCAGTAAGTCAATAGCTTCATCAGAGCCGTTCCCCAGAAATATTTGATCTATTGAACATTGTTTAATTTCAGCCAATTGTTCTTTGATATTCCATTGCATGGGATCTGGATATCTATTCCATGGAGCGATGTTTCCAGAACCTAACGGATTTTCGTTGGCATCTAAAAATACACCTTCTTTCCCTTTAAATTCATCTCGAGCGGAAGAATAAGGCTTTAAATTCCAAATATGAGGGAGTATAAATTTTTGATAATCCATCAGTCCATTCTAAATTTTACGGCATTTGCGTGAGCTTGTAGCGATTCAGCTTCTGCCATGATCACAATGCTTTTTCCTAATTTGTTAAGCCCTTCTTTGGTGATGGATTGTAGTGTTATTTTTTTAACAAAACTATCCAAATTCACGCCCGAGTAGGCATGTGCAAAACCGTTTGTGGGCAAGGTATGATTCGTCCCAGAAGCATAATCACCAGCTGCTTCAGGCGTATAATGACCTAGGAAGATGGAACCCGCATGTTGTATAGCATCTGCAAATTGCTCTGGGTTTTCACAAGCTAAGATAAGGTGTTCTGCTGCGTAGGTATTCAATATATCGATTGCTTCTTTTTCTTGATTGACTAAAATAAATTTAGAATAGTCAAGTGATTTTAGCGCATAGTCTTTACGCGGAAGTGTTTCCAATTGATTTTTAATCTCAGTAATAGTCTGAAGAATAATTTCTTCATCTGTGCTAATTAACATGACTTGAGAGTCATTTCCATGTTCTGCTTGTGATAATAAATCGGCAGCTACATAAACAGGATTGGCACTAGAATCAGCAAAAATGGCTACTTCAGATGGTCCTGCAGGCATATCGATAGCGATTCCCATGCGATTAGCCTCCATTTTGGCAGCTGTTACATATTGATTTCCAGGGCCAAATATTTTATAAACAGGAGGGACAGAAGCTGTTCCGAGCGCTAAAGCTGCAATAGCTTGTGCTCCTCCTATTTTGCACATTTTAGTAACACCACATAATTGAGCAGCAAAGAATAATGCTGGGTGCATACCTGGAGTACACAAAATTACTTCTTTGCATCCAGCTATTTGAGCGGGTATGGCTAGCATAAGTATTGTCGAAAAAAGTGGTGCAGTTCCACCAGGAATGTAAATTCCTATTTTGTCGATGGGGGTTGATTTTTGCCAACAAACTACACCTGGGCTCGTTTCGATACGTTTTTCAACCAATACCTGCGATTTATGAAAAGCATAGATGTTAGCGTAAGCAACACGGATGGCTTCTTGTAATTCAGTATCAGTTTGTAGTGCAAGTTCACTTATTTCTGAATCGGAATAAGTGATTTCTGTAATATCTCGGTTTTCAAATTGTTTGGTATAATCAATGAGCGCTTGATCACCATGTTGCTTAACCTGTGAATAAATAGCATCAATCAGAGAATCCATGGAGTTGGATTCAAGTGAAGGACGTTCACAAAGCTCAGAATAAGTGGAAGCAGCAGGAAACTTGATTATTTCAAACATATTATAAAATCATTTTTTCAATAGGTAACACAAGTATTCCCTCTGCACCAGCAGTACGAAGAGATTCTATGATTTCCCAAAAATCATTTTCTGAAATCACGGAGTGTAGTGAATACCATCCTTTTTCAGTTAACGGCATCACCGATGGTGATTTCATGCCGGGTAATAAGGCTGTTATCTTATCTAAATTATCTTCGTGTGCGTTTAAGACAACATATTTTGCATTTTGTCCGCGTTGTACCGAGTCTATTCTAAACAATAATTTAGCTAGAATATCTTGTTTAGCTGAGTCTAATGAATTGTTGGCAATTAACACAGCTTGGCTATTAAACACGGTTGCCACCTCCTTAAGTCCATTACTCAATAAAGTCCCACCCGTAGACACGATATCACAAATTGCTTCTGCCAAACCAATACTTGGAGCAATTTCAACCGAACCTGAAATTTCATGTGTTGTAACTTGAATTCCTTGTTTGTCTAAAAATGCATTGGTCAAGTTAGGGTAGGATGTAGCAATGTTTTTACCTTGAAAGTATTCCAACCCTGTATAAACTTCATTTCTGGGAATGGCTAAGGATAATCTACACCTAGAGAAGCCTAATTCTTTTACAATATCTACTTGACGTTTGTGCTCCATTAATACATTTTCGCCAATAACCCCTAAATCTGCAACCCCATCTTCCACATAGCCTGGAATATCGTCGTCTCTTAGAAATAAAAACTCAATAGGGAAATTGCTAGAAACTGTTTTTAATTTGGATCCGCCGGATTCAAATTTGATACCACATTCCTTAAATAACTTAAGCGATTCTTCACTTAAACGTCCAGATTTCTGAACAGCAATTCTTATTTTAGTTGGCTCCATGCGTACAATTTGCTTTAAATAATCAAGCCCCGAAATGATTCGAGGCTTGTCAATTTGAATGTTATAAGAACATTTTAATGGGATCCTCGAGATATTGTTTCAGTGTTAACAGGAATGCAGCTCCTGCAGCACCATCAGCCACACGATGATCACATGTTAAAGTTAACTTCATGATATTGGTTGCATAAAATTGTCCGTTTTTAACGCCAACGGTCTCTTTGATGCCACCTACTGCCAAAATGCAAGATTCAGGTGAGTTGATGATTGATGTAAATTGATCAATTCCGAACATACCTAAGTTACTTACTGTGAAGGTATTACCTTCCCAATCCTTTGGCTGCAATTGCTTGTTCTTCGCTTTTCCTCCTAATTCTTTTGCTTCTGCAGAAATCTGTGCGATAGATTTTTCATTTGCAAAGCGAATCACAGGAACCAATAATCCATCTTCAACTGCCACAGCCATACCGATATGTACATGCTTGTTGACACGAATGCGATCCTCCA
Organism: uncultured Cytophagaceae bacterium; assembly: GCA_903898715.1. Lineage (GTDB taxonomy): Bacteria > Bacteroidota > Bacteroidia > Cytophagales > Spirosomataceae > Aquirufa > Aquirufa avitistagni. The sequence continues at coordinate 4,979 of CAIUGL010000003.1, read as the reverse complement.
TCCAATACGAATTAATCTTAGGATGCTTGGTTAATGCTAGTGACGTAGCTTTAATCACCATGTCATTAAATGAAATCTTAACTGGAAGTATCTCATTCATGCTGACACGCGCTTCAATAGCCTTATCCATATTGATTTCCATCGTCAGATAGAATTCTGGAGCGCTAAACTTCGATTCCGATAAGCGACGCGCAATAGTTTTGCGCATTTGGCTATTGGGAATATCTTCAAAACTTTCTACCCCTGATACAAATGTAGACATCGCTCCACCTGCACTTGGGTTATAATCTTCCACGTCATTTTTAGTAATGCGGCCACCTTCGCCAGTTCCTTTAAGCCAGGCTAAATTGTATCCTTTTTCTTTTGCTAAAGCGCGAGCTAAAGGAGAAGCTTTGATTGAATCTTCTGTGATTCTAGCTTGTGTTGTGTCTGAAGTAGTTGATTTAACCTCAGCAGATTTAGTAGCCTCAGGTGCCTTTACAGCTACTGGAGCAGGAGCTGATGCTTGTACAACTTCAGGACCTGGAGCAGGTGCTGCTGATTCTGCAGCTAAAATTGGTCTAAAATCTGTCCCTGGCTCACCTACAATAGCAATAATACCATCTACGATAATTCCTTGGCCTTCTTTTGCACCAATATATAATAATGTACCGTCTTCGTAGTTTTCAAGTTCCATCGTTGCTTTGTCTGTTTCAACTTCAGCAATGATATCTCCACTTTTAACGACATCACCTTCTTTTTTTAACCATTTAGCAATCACACCCTCAATCATCGTATCGCTCATTTTAGGCATACGAACTGCTTTTGCTTTAATTCCACTAAGGTCAATGGCTGGTGCTGAAGCAACTGGTGCAGATGCTGCAGTAGGAGTGGCGGCTTGTGGTGCCTCAGCTACTGGAGCCGCTACGGTAGTAGAAGCTTGCAATAAAGATGAATAATCTTCACCTGGTGTACCCACAATGGCGATAATACCATCAACTGGTACTGCTTCGCCAGCTTTAATGCCTATATATAATAAAGTTCCGTCTTCGTAATTCTCTAATTCCATCGTTGCCTTATCAGTTTCAACTTCGGCAATGATGTCTCCGGACTTAATTACGTCGCCTTCTTTTTTTAACCAATTTGCAATAACACCTTCTACCATGGTGTCACTCATCTTGGGCATTCTTATAACTTCAGCCATGCTTTTTATTTTTCAGTTTCAAAAATACGCTTTAAACGCTTCTTTTTAAAACATTTTAGTAAAATATTTTACGTTAATCTAGTTTCAAAACGGCCATAAATGCTTCTTGTGGTATTTCAACATTACCTACTTGACGCATTCGTTTTTTACCTTTCTTCTGTTTTTCTAATAGTTTACGCTTACGCGAAATATCGCCACCATAACATTTAGCTAATACATCCTTTCTTAATGCCTTAACCGTTTCACGCGCTATAATTTTCTGGCCTATAGCCGCCTGTATAGCTATTTCAAATTGTTGGCGTGGTAATAACTCTCTTAATTTCTCACACAAACGCTTTCCCCAATCATACGCTTTGTCTCGATGAACAATGGCCGATAAAGCATCTACTTTTTCTCCATTCAGCATGATATCAAGTTTGACCATGTAACCAGGTTCATAACCTTTGTATTCATAATCTAATGACGCATATCCTCTTGAAATTGTTTTCAATCGATCGAAGAAATCAAATACAACCTCAGATAATGGCATGTCAAACGTCAATTCAACGCGATCTGTTGTCAAGTAAATTTGATTAATTAAGATTCCACGCTTATCCATACACAAGCTCATGATCACTCCAGTGTATTCAGATTTGGTAATGATTTGTGCTTTAATGTAAGGTTCTTCAATAACATTAATCAAATTGGGTTCAGGGAGTTCACTCGGAGCTGATACCCATTGTGTTTCACCAGCTGTTGTTTGTACCTTAAATTTAACCGAAGGCACGGTGGTAATAACAGTCATGTCAAATTCGCGTTCTAAACGCTCCTGCACAATTTCCATGTGCAACATGCCTAAAAAGCCGCAACGAAATCCAAAACCTAAGGCAGCTGATGTTTCTGGTTCCCAAACTAATGACGCATCATTGAGTTGGAGTTTTTCCATCGCATCACGTAAATCTTCGAATTCAGAAGTTTCTACTGGATAAATACCTGCAAATACCATAGGTTTTACCTCTTCAAATCCTTGAATAGCTGTGGTACATGGATTCGCGACTTGCGTAATGGTATCACCTACTTTAACTTCTTTGGCTTCTTTGATTCCTGAAATTAAATAACCTACATCTCCCGTTTTAATGATTGATTTTGGTTCTTGTTCCAAACCTAGCGTGCCAATCTCATCAGCAAAATATTCCTTACCCGTATTAATGAACTTTACACGATCTCCTTTTTTTATTTCACCATTATATACACGGAAAATAACTTCAATTCCACGATAGGAATTAAAGGTTGAGTCAAAAATCAAGGCTTGTAATGGTTCGTTGGGTTCTCCTTTAGGCGCTGGAACTCTAGCGACAACGGCATCTAAGATTTCTTGTATACCAATACCTTCTTTTCCAGATGCATGTATAATATCTTCTTTTTTACATCCAATTAAGTCTATAATCTGGTCAGACACCTCATCTGGCATAGCTCCCGGTAGGTCAATTTTATTTAATACCGGGATGATTTCTAAATCATGATTGATAGCTAAGTATAAATTTGATATGGTTTGTGCTTCGATGCCTTGAGATGCGTCAACAATCAAAAGGGCGCCTTCACATGCTGCAATAGAACGTGAAACTTCATACGAAAAATCGACGTGACCTGGGGTATCAATTAGGTTGAATGTATAAATCTCGCCATCTTTTGGATATTGCATTTGAATGGCATGGGACTTAATGGTTATACCACGTTCACGCTCTAAATCCATGTCATCTAATAATTGGTTCATCATATCCCGTTTTTGAACGGTATTGGTAAACTCAATCAAACGATCAGCCAGGGTGCTTTTACCGTGATCAATGTGCGCAATGATGCAAAAATTCCGAATGTTTTTCATTTATGTATTTTACTACTAATTAGATTGGCTTTCACACGTTACGTATAGCCATATGTTATTCTCAAAAGGTATATTAATCGTATACCAACAAAGAATAAACTGTTTTTGAGGCTTGTGTAGATCTATTTGCTTAGAAACACTAACTTCATTTTACAAATATAGTTAAGCAGTGATTGCATATCTATATAAATGATGCAAATAGTAGGATAGAGGTTTAAATAATATTTCTAAATACAAACTAGCTCAAAAAATAATACAAGTTTACCGCGACATGAGTGTTTCTATTTCATCGATGTCTATTGGAATATTTGCCATTAGATTAATCGGTGCACCTTCGGTAATTAATAGATTGTTCTCAAGTCTAATACCAATTCCTTCCTCGCGTATGTAAATGCCTGGTTCACAGGTTAGTACCATACCAGGTTCAAATGGTTTGTATTTGTCCCATATATCATGCACATCTAATCCCAAATGATGGGCTACCCCATGCATAAAGTATTTCTTGAATATCGGATTGTTGGGATCTTGATTGTCAACGTCATTTTGGCTGAATAAACCTAAATTGATGAGTTCACCTTCCATGAATTTTTCAACTTGTTTTTGGTAATCAACCCAGTAAATACCTGGTCGCATTAAATCTGTTGCAAAGTTTAATACGGCTTGTACGGCTAAATACACTTGTCGTTGACGAGCAGAGAATTTTCCATTAACAGGGATTGTTCTTGTCATATCGGCATTATAGTTACCATAACTAGCTCCCACATCTAATAATATTAATTCTCCGTCTTGACAGATTCGTTCGTTTTCAATGTAGTGAAGCACGCATGCATTTGCTCCAGAGGCTATAATGGGTGTATAAGCAAATCCTCCACTTCGCATTTTAATAAACTCGTGTATAAATTCTGCTTCGATTTCGTTTTCCCAAACACCAGGTTTTGTAAATGCTAAAATTCGTCTAAATCCACTTTCGGTGATATCAATAGCTTGTTGGAGTGCTTTTATCTCTGCTGGCTCTTTCTTCATACGTAACGTATTTAGTATGGGAGCCAGGCGCCCGAATGTATGTAGCGGATAATTTGCTTTAATCTCTTTTACTAAACGAGCATTTTGAGTTTCAACTAATGAACTATTGCGCATATGTTCATTATCGATCATAAAGATTGTTTCAGCTGAATATATAAGCGTTTTTAAAACTGCTTCAAAATTACTTGACCATTGAATATTTTTAATTCCACTAATTGCTGTGGCTTCTTCTTTGGTGTATTTATGGCCTTCCCAGATTGCAATTAATTCTGATGTCTCTCGAATAAAGGCTATTTCCTTTAAATGTGGCTCAGGAGCATCTGGATAAATTAATAATAGTGTTTCTTCTTGATCAAGTCCTGACAAATAAAATAAGTCAGTCTGTTGTTTAAAACCCATACTGCCATCAGCGTTTGTTGGCATAATATCATTTGAACTAATCAATGCAATTGATTTAGGTGGTAGCTCTGCCACTAATTTAGCACGGTTTTTAACAAACAGATCGGAAGGGAATGGTTGGTAGCGCATCTTATTTTTTACACTGGTAAATTATTTCTTCTAATGGTAGGGCCATTCGTTTACTTTCGTCTAGTCCTAGTTTATCGATTAAGTTGAAGGGTATAACGGTAAACCCTGATTTCTCTAATTGGGTACCAAAATCACGTCCATATATACGTAAATGATCATCCTGTAAGAAATGAATCTCTCTTTCTTTTGGATCAGTTATGCTTGCATCTTCATACGTGGTTTCGAGATCATATCGCTGTGGGCTTTGGCACAAGGCAAAACCATCTGGTTTTAGTACACGCCGAATTTCCTGCATACACCGGACATCATCACGCACATGCTCTAAAACATGATTACAGAAAACCACATCAAACGAATTGTCCTCAAATGGAATATTATGTAAGT
>CAIUGL010000002.1 GCA_903898715.1 uncultured Cytophagaceae bacterium | reverse complement strand
TTTTCGGCACTTAGTGCAAATATTGCTCTAGGTAATGAAAAAAGCGGCTTGGGTATTCTGGTCACATCTGATAAGCAATTTCTAAATTTACAAACCACGCAATTTGGATTACAATATGGACATCATATTGACCTAGGTGAGGATATACGCTTGTCGGCAGGTATCCAAACCGACTTATACATGCGAAGTTTAGATGCTTCGCAATTTGTATTTGCGGATCAATTTAGGTCTGTTGGGTATGGGTTTTTGCCATCTTCAAATGACCCGATTTATTCGGCATTACGATCAAGGCATCAATTTATTGACCTATCATCTGGGGCCTTATTAAACCTACGCAATTCGTGGATTGGCTTGACGGCGCATCATATCAATCGGCCAGACAAATCGATATTTAATGGCACAGATGATCCGTTGAATACCAAATTTGGTATACAAATGGGGACGAAGATTATTTTTGAAGATCCTTATTTAAACCGGACGACGAGTAATCCGTGGGCGAACAAAGAGGTGAGCATCAGTCCGGTGGTACATTACAAAAAACAAGGAAAATTTGACCAGTTGGATATTGGAGCATATTTAACCATATCGCCATTGGTGGCGGGTTTATGGTATCGAGGTGTTCCTATTACGAATAACAATCAGAATCGAGAGTCGCTAATCTTTTTACTAGGCTATCGGTTAGAGTCCTTTTCGGTTGGCTATTCCTATGACATGACGATTTCAAAATTGGGTGCCTCTGCAGGTGGTGCACATGAGTTATCCATTGCCTACGTTTTGGATTTAGATTTATCGCGAAGTAAACGAACGAAACTATTAAACAGCAAATTGGCTTGTCCGAAATTTTAGCGAATAACTGACCATTCCCTAAAAGAGGCGGTTTTAGACCGAAAAAAATTAATAAATTGCACAAATTTTGACGTTGACCATATGAAGTTTTTCCAAAAGGCAAACAAATCCCTTTTCCTTGCATTCAGTTTAATATGCTTGTTGGCCGCTCACCTAGCTACAGCCCAACAAGTCACCCAGCCCAAACGTAGTGTAGATGAGTTATCTGATGAGGAGATTGCCTTGTTTATGGAGCGTGCACAGGCGAGTGGAATGTCTGAATTGCAGATTGAGCAAATGGCAAAAACACAAGGGTATACGGCTTCCGATATATCTAAAATGCGCGAGCGCATAGCCACCGTTGAGGCTTCTTCAACGAATAGCCCAGCATCCAAATCAGCTTTGAATGATCCAATGAACGGATCTTCCATGCAAGGTCAAGGACTTAACTCGATGTATCAAAATAGTGCCTTTGATTTAGACAATCAGCGCATGGCACCTACGAATCTGAATAAGAAGAGAAGTACGATTGTTCAGCCTTCTAAAAATTACCTAGAAAATCCACTCACGATAGAAGAGCGTAAGATATTAGCAAAGCCATTGGATATCTACAATGATAGTTTAGTGGCGAGTTACAAGAACGTTCAAAAGAAGTTAAGTAATGTGTTAGACAAAAAGGTGTTTGGGGCCAATTTGTTCCAAACTGAATTGTTAACCTTTGAACCGGATATGCGCATTGCTACGCCGAAAAACTATCAATTGGGCCCAGATGATGAATTAAATATTGCCATTTTTGGAGACGTATTAGACAACTTTAAAGTCAAAGTAAGCCCAGAAGGAACAGTTAAAATATTAAATATCGCCCCGATCTATGTCAATGGATTAACCATCGAAGTCGCGTCAGAAAGAATTATCAGTCGGCTTAGACAATTATATCAAGGACTCAATAAACCAGGTAGCGGCTCCTCAGCTCAAGTAACGTTAGGAAATGTACGCAGCATTAAAGTAACATTGACAGGGGAAGTTACCTACCCAGGAACGTATACTGTATCTTCTTTGGCTACGGTTTTTAACGCATTATATGTGGCAGGCGGTCCAAGTAAAAATGGATCATTCCGTAGTATTCGTGTTATTCGTGGAAACAAGGTTGTTCGCACCTTAGACTTATATGACTTTTTATTACGTGCTGACCAGACCAACAACATCCACTTGAATGATCAAGACGTAATCCGTATAGGGGATTATGAAAATCGGGTTGAATTAAACGGCGAGGTTAAAAGACCAATGATTTACGAAATGGTCAAAGGAGAGACGTTTAAAGATCTTTTACGTTTTGCAGGCGGATTTACAGAGAAAGCATATACGTATACGATAAATGTACGTAGAAATACCTCGCGTGAGATTCGTTTGATGAATATTACACAAGATAAAGTGGATTCGTTTTTACCAAATAACGGTGACATTTACACGATTGGAACGATTATCGAGCGCTTTGAAAATAAAGTGGAAGTCGAAGGCGCTATTTTCCGTCCAGGAATTTATGCCATCGAACCTGGGCTGACAACAGTGAAAGATTTAGTCAAAAAATCGGAAGGCTTACGCGAAGATGCGTTTTTAAGTCGGGCTACCTTAGTACGACGCAAAGAGAATTACGATCCAGAAATCATGTCAATTGATTTAGGGAAAATTTTACGTGGAGAATCAGCCGACATTCCATTGCAACGCGAAGATGTATTGAAGGTTTATTCTATTACTAATTTACGTGAGAAACGTTTCATAAACATTCTGGGTGAAGTCAATCAGCCGGGAGAATTTGAATACAAAGAAGGAATGCGCGTAGGTGATTTGATTTTAATGGCGAAAGGTCTGAAGGAATCTGCGAGTTTTGCGAATCTAGAAGTGGCGCGTCGGATTATTAACCATGGTGATTCAAACAAAAATGCTGAAAAAATCGAAATCATCAGTTTAAATATTGATGGGAGTTTGCAAATTTCAAATGAAGGAAGCCAAATGGTCTTACAACCATTTGACATTGTATCTATTCGTAAAGCTCCAAACTATGAAGAGCAGCGTTCGGTACTCGTTGTTGGTATGGTGAATTATCCAGGAAGCTATGCCATTCAAAACAATAAGCAGAAAATCTCGGACATCATTGCACGAGCAGGAGGACTTCGCGCAGAAGGCTATTTAGAGGGAGCTAAATTAGTACGTGGCACCATCACAGTAGGAGTTAATCTGAAAGAAATTCTCTCAAATCCAGCCTCACAAGAAAACTTGCAATTAATGGCAGGAGATGAATTAAGCATTCCGCGTTTACTACAAACGGTCAAATTAACTGGTGCCGTACAAAATCCGTTAGCTGTTTCATATAAAGAAGATTATACGTTAAAAGAATATATCGCAGAAGCAGGAGGTTTTACCGTGAATGCCAACCGGTCAAAAACCTACGTGACGTATGCTAATGGTATTTCAAATCAAATACGGAAGTTCTTTATCTTTAAAAAGAATCCACGCATTGAACCAGGCGCTGAAATCTTCATACCGGCATTACCTGAAAATTCTAAGAAAGGTTTAACGGCTGCAGAGGCTATCGGATTAACTTCAAGTTTAGTTTCGGTTGCATTAACGATGATTACCCTTATCAACAACTTACCTAAATAGTCATGTCAACAGAAGTTAAAACAGAAGATTCGGGTGAGATTTCGATCAATTTTGGGGAAATCTATCAGGCACTCAAAAAATATAAAATTAGCATCGCGTTAATCGCATTTGTCTTTACAGCCTTAGGAGCATTCTATTCGTTAACCATGAATAGTGAATATGTATCTGAGGTGAAAATTTTACCAGAAGCTGATTCGAAAATAGGCGGATCAGGTGGAAGCCTAGGGGGATTATCTTCGTTAGCAGGACTAGCAGGAATCAACCTTTCAGGATCTATGGCAGGGAATGATGCGATCCAACCAGCCATGTATCCTGAAATTGTTCAAAGTATTCCTTTTCTTCAGGAGTTAGCAGCTTCCAACGTCTATAATCCGAAAAAGAAAAGACTTCAGAAGTTATCTGAATATTTGGCTGAAGACAACAGCAATGCTCCCATCAAACTTTCGGATACTAAACCAAAAGAGCAAAAAGACGTTGAATATAATCGTCTACCCAAAGGTGCCATAAGTTCTGAAATGATTAACATTAATCAACAAGAATCGCTGATTTTGAATTCAATCAAACAAGCCATTCTTGTTGAAACTGATAAGAAAACAAATTTGATTAAGATTTCGAGCACAGCACTTAATCCCGTCATTGCGGCAAACCTATCCGATTTGGTGCTGAATCAATTGACGCGTTATATCATTCGCTATCGTACAGAGAAAGTGCGTAAAGAATTGAATTTCTTAACTAAAAGACAAGCGGAGGCTCGCAAGCGGTATGACCAGGCTTTGTTTACGTATTCCAACTACAAGGATCAGAATCGCAATGTATTCTTGAACGTAGCGAAAGATCAAGGTAAAAAATTACAATATGAAGTAGATTTGGCATTTAACATTTACTCCAACCTGACCTCACAGTTGACCGAAACCAACATCAAACTTCAGAAAGAAACACCGGTTTTCAAGGTCTTGGCACCGGCTCAAGTTCCTTTACAAAGAACGAGTCCTAAAAGGAGTTTAATCACCTTAGGGTCTTTATTCCTCGGTCTATTCGTATCCTTGATTTACGTATTCTTCAAATCCGTAAACCTCAAAGAACTTCTAAGCTAATCCCTTCCGGAAAGCCCATAAAAAAAGCCGAATCTCTCGATTCGGCTTTTTTGTTATTTCAAGGTTCGTTTCACCTCTTTCATTTCGTAGCATTCTAAATGATCGCCTACTTCCAGGTCATTAAACCCTTTGATCGACATACCACATTCATACCCGAATTTAACTTCAGCTACATCATCTTTGAAACGCTTCAAGGCTGAAATCTCCCCATCGTGAATCACGACAAAGTCACGAATCACACGAATCTTATGTGCACGTTTAACGGTACCATCCAATACGTAGCAACCGGCCACCGTACCAATCTTCGTAATCTTGAAGACATCACGGATTTCAATATTGGCGGTGTTAACCTCTTCAAATGCAGGGGCCAACATACCCTCCATCGCGGCCTTGATTTCATCAATCGCCTGATAGATAATCGAATAATTACGAATTTCAATTTGCTCCGTTTCTGCTAGTCGGCGTGCATTTTGCGAAGGACGAACCTGGAACGCAATAATCACCGCATCCGACGTCGAAGCTAAAGCCACATCAGACTCAGATACTTGACCCACACCTTTGTGAATAATACGTACCTGTACTTCTTCCGTTGACAATTTTAATAAGGAATCCGAAAGCGCCTCCACGGAACCATCCACGTCACCCTTCACAATCACATTCAACTCGCGGAACGTACCAATCGCCTTCCGACGACCAATCTCCTCTAAAGTAATGTGCTTGCGTGTACGCAACGATTGCTCACGTAAAATTTGCTCACGTTTATTCGCGATTTCACGCGCCTCACGCTCATTCTCCAAGCAAATCAATTTATCACCTGCTTGTGGAGCGCCATTTAAACCAAGTACTTGTACTGGCGTAGATGGACCCGCTTTCTTAATCTTACTGCCATGGTGATCAAACATCGCCTTGACACGACCATAATTGTCGCCGGCCAACATCATATCGCCCACGTGTAAAGTTCCATCTTGAACCATCATCGTCGTTACATACCCACGACCTTTGTCCAATTCGGCCTCAATCACGGAACCAATCGCTTTCTTGTTTGGATTAGCCGTCAATTCAAGCATTTCTGCTTCTAATAAAACCTTCTCCAACAAGTCATTGATACCTAAACCGGATTTAGACGAGATTTCTTGGCATTGGTATTTACCACCCCAATCCTCCACTAACATATTCATCGCCGCTAACTCCTCACGAACTTTGTCGGTATTCGCCCCATCCTTGTCCACTTTCGAGAACGCAAAGACGATTGGCGCACCAGCAACCATCGCGTGATTAATCGCTTCTTTTGTTTGTGGCATGACCGAGTCATCCGCCGCAATCACAATAATAACAATATCCGTTACCTTCGCACCACGCGCACGCATCGCCGTAAAGGCTTCGTGACCCGGTGTATCCAAAAACGTTACTTTCTTTCCAGATTCAGTCTCAACCGAATAAGCACCAATGTGCTGCGTGATACCACCCGCTTCACCCGCTGTTACCTTAGACTTACGGATGTAATCCAATAAGGATGTCTTACCGTGGTCAACGTGTCCCATGATCGTAACAATCGGTGCACGCGGTACTAAATCAGCTGGATCATCTTCCACTTCTACCTCAACCGCATCGATTTCCTCTTCCGCAGAAATGAACTGAACCTCATAAGAGAATTCATCCGCAATAATCGTAATCGCCTCCGCATCCAAACGCTGATTAATCGAAACGAACATACCTAAACTCATACAAGTCGAGATAACTTCATTCACAGAAACATCCATCAAAGAAGCCAAATCACTCGCCGAAACGAATTCTGTTACCTTCAATACTTTTGCCTCCTCATCCTCGGCCATTTGGCGAGCCTCCTCAGCATCCGCACGTTCACGACGCTTTACACGACGCTTATCCGCACCAAAACTTTGCTTATTCGTTGCACCCTGCAAACGGGCCATCGTAGCCTTAATTTGCTCTTGAATGTCTTTATCAGATAATTCCTCCTTAACACCTGGTTTTGCGCCAGGTACAGGTTTCTTACCAAAATCTTTGCGATTGTTATTGTTTTGAGCCCCTGGAGCTGGACGCGACTGATCATTGGCAACTGGCTTCTTCTCCTCTTTAACGATTCGCTTACGCTTGTGCTTACTACCACCACGGTCATTATCCACTGGCAATTCAATCTTACCTAATACTGTCAAACCCTTTAAGGTCTCTCCTCTTGCTTCAATCAACTGAATTTCCTCAGGCGCAAGAGAGGCTAAATCTATTTCAGCCAATACTTCCGCAGGAATAACTTTTTCCTCCACTAATTGAGGAGCTTCAACAACAGGTTCTGGAGCTTTTTCCTTAGCTACTGGTTTGGCAACCGGCTTAGGAGCAACTGGATTACCCTTTTTATCTAGGTCAATCTTACCTAAAACCTTTAGGCCTATTTGCTTTTCTTCAATGACCGGCTCTTCCTTAGGAGCTGCAGGAACCTCAGCGACCACTTCTTTGACAGGTGCTGGCGCAGGAACCTCCGCTACTACAGGTGCAGGCGCTTCCACAACCACTGGCTCTGGTTTCTCCTCCCTAGGAGCGGCAACCACAACAACCTCTTCCTCTACTTTTTTGGGCGCTTCCGTGCTTTCCAAAATATGATTCGCACCATATTCCTTGGCTACCAAAGTCAACTGCTCAAAATTCAGCTTCGCATTCGGGTTACTGTCGACCTTATGGCCTTTAGCAGAAAGAAACTGTAGGATCGTAGACGTTCCCACGTTTGTTTGTTTTGCTACAAGGCTTAATCGCATTGTTTTCTCTTCTGCCATATAAAATTTTACAAAATACTAATTCGTCAATGTTACATTTTACTCAAACTCTGAACGCAATACGGCCAATACATCATCAATCGTCCCCTCTTCCAATTCCGTTCTACGCTCAAGTTCCTCTTTCGATAAAGCCAATACTTGTTTCGCTGTATCCAATCCAATCTTGTGAAGCTCATCCAAAATCCAAGCCTCAATCTCATTGGAGAATTCTGTCAATTCTACATCCTCCTCGTCCAACTCATCTTTAGGCACATCACGGAAGACATCGATTTCATAGCCAACTAACTTGCCAGCCAATTTGATGTTTTGACCTCCACGACCAATCGCCATCGACACTTGATCCGAATTCAAATAAACTGAAATGCGACGACGCTCCTTATCAATCGCCATCGAATTTAACTTCGCTGGGCTCAAGGTACGCGCCACCAATAATTCTAAATTATCCGTGAAATTAATCACGTCAATATTTTCATTTTGTAATTCACGCACAATTCCGTGAATACGAGATCCCTTCATCCCCACACATGCTCCAACTGGATCAATACGATCATCAAATGACTCAACCGCTACTTTCGCACGCTCACCTGGTTCACGCACAATCTTGCGAATTGAAATCGTACCATCGTAAATTTCTGGAATCTCTTGCTCAAACAAACGCTCTAAAAATACCGGCGAAATACGTGACAACACAATACGAGGTGTGCCATTGGCCATCTCAACTTTGTGAATAATCGCACGAATGGTCTCCCCTTTCTTAAAGCGGTCTTTCGAAATCATCTCTGATTTTGGTAAAATCAATTCATTGTCCTCATTGTCCAATAAAATTAATTCGCGACCCAAAATTTGGTATACTTCAGACGTTACTAATTCGCCTACTAAATCCTTATACTTATCATAAAGACCTTCTTTCTCGATGTCTTTGATGCGCTGGATCAATGTCTGACGCGCAGTTTGCACCACACGCCGACCGAAATCCTCGAGCTTAATCAATTCAGCCACCTCTTCCCCAATCTCAAAATCCGGCTCAATCAACTTCGCTTCCGCCAAAGGTATTTTATCAAAATCCCAGATGTCCTCCGAGTTATCGTCGACGATCTCGCGCGTACGCCACATCTCTAAGTCACCACTTTCGGGGTTAATAATCACATTGAAATTCTCATCAGAACCGAATTTCTTACGAATCATCGTACGAAATACTTCTTCCAATACCGCGATCATGGTCGGCTTATCAATGTTCTTTTCCCGAGCAAAATCTGAAAATGACGAAATTAATTCAACACTATTCATTGCTATCCTTACGTTTTTTTATTGAAATGATACTTGAACTTTTATTTTATCCACCGTCTGCAACGGAAACCACGAAGGTTCCTTCGCCACAACAACGCGATGTTTCACTGTCTTCTCAGTCAAAACCTGAATCGCATCAGCCGTATGACCCTGCAATTCCCCCACAACCGGATCTCCCTCCTTCAACCAAACTTTTACTTTACGACCCGCATTTTTCTCAAACTGCCAGCCATGTGTCAACGGAAAATCCAAGCCCGGCGACGAAACCTCTAAATTATAGGCCTCCTCAATCCATGCTTGCTCCTCAATATGATGACCCAATTTCCGACTCATCAAGGCACATTCCTCAATCGTCACCCCTTCCATCGTATCGACCAATACAGTCACTAAAGAACGTCTAGCCCCCGTAGTCACCTGTAGGTCAACCAAAAAGATGGGACCTGCACCGATGTACTCCTCAATCCACGCGTTAATCTTTGTTTTTATATCTGCCATCAATGCACTGAAAACAAAAAGAGGGATTAAAAACCCCTCTTCTTTCTTAAATTTCCGATGCAAAGATAGGTAAATATTTCAATAAACCAAGATATAGATACCTTATGCACGTGAATCGACATAAACTAGCGCCTAATTCATTAAAAAAAATCGTTACTTGCAATCCAATTTTTAAGCGATTATGTATCGGTCAGTTTGGCTATTTTTTCAACTTCTATTTTTCGCATTTATGAGCCATGCGAAATTTGACCGATTCCCTACCCCAGCTCATTCAACCAACCGACTGTTCTATATTCAACGTAGCTCCAATGCAAATACCGTTGTGTATGACGCGAATCTGCTACCCAACAAATCACTGAATCCCAAAAGACCCGTTTATACCTACTGGATTCGTTTTGATGAACAAGGACAGAAAGAGGAACTGACAACCATCCAGCGAACCCTCGCCTATGGACTTTATACCAACCCTATTCCAGCCGAACACAATACCTTCGAAGGCTACTTCCTAGCTTATCGCAAACGGAAATTTGTTGTCAAATTAGATGCCAAAGGAAATCCCATAGCCTTGTTTCCCATCAACAACAAACTGAACATACTTAAACGGGTGTATGTCAGTGTCGATGAAACTAATTTGATGCCATCGGTCAACTACATCGAGCTGTTTGGCAAAGATGTTGTGACAGGAAAAGATGTTTACGAACGCTTTAAACCTTAAAAGCGAAAGATTAAACTCGACTGCACGTTGAGCGGCTGCCCCGAATATCCTACCAACTCCACGATTTCCTGATTCAACATATTCTTGGCCATCACCTGTATTTTCCAGTGGCTAGATAATGTATACGAGGCCTGCATCTCCATCCAAACATAGCCCTTTAAATCAACCCCACGCGTGGCATACGTCGCATCATCAAAATAATAATCGCGACGTTCCCCCACATATTGCGTAAACAAGTTGAGCATTAGTTTAGGCCCAATTTGCTGCGATAAACGCAGGGAAACTTGATGTGCTGGTCGGCGAATCAACGAAGAATAGGTTGAATCCGTAGTGCCCACAATACTTTGAATATTGCCTCTTAAATAGGTATACGATCCTGTGGCAGAAAATTTAGCTGACGTAAATTTGAATTCAGCCTCGATGCCACGCGTTTGTTGTTTGGCAAAATTTGCATAGCGGCCATAAGGTTCCTCATTCATGGACTGAAACACAATGCCGTCTCGAACGTCATTTTGAAAGCCAACAATCCTACCAGACCACTTACCGATGGATTGCTCGATACCTACTTCCCACGTTTCGCCATATTCCGGCTTTAATGCTTTGTTTCCATAGGGGGAATACAATTGATACAACGAAGGTGCTTTAAAACTCGTCGCATAATTGGCAAATACCTTAGATTTCGCCGCAAATGTCCAGTACGGATTTACGTGATAGGTAAGCGATTGCCCAAAAAGAGAGTGCGTATTCCAGCGAACTCCTGCCTCCAAACCTGCCCGATCCGTATGCTTTTGTAGAGTTACATAATTACCCCAAAGCTGTATATTGGCTAAGTCTGCATTAATCTCAGGCGAGTCATACCGACCATAAGCACTGATAGAAAAATCAGATTGATTCGATGCTTGATACCGAAACTCAGACCCCAATAAGCCTGTGATTCCAAATGGAAGACGCCATTTGGCATATACCTCAGCCCCTTGATTTGTACCCTCATAATTGGATTCACTGTAGTTAGAATAGGCGTTAGTAGGTATAGACAAGGAATCATTCCTGAAATTCCGTTGGGTCACATCGTGAAATGCGCGTAAAAACAAATCACCGTTTGTAAACTGCGTGTGCCATTGACCACGAAACGCATGATTGGTTGCTTTAGAGGTAAAATCCAAATCGTCCGTAAATGGGCCCGCATCTAAGTTGCCCCGGTATTTTTCACCTTGATAACTCAAATCCCAATCATTCCGTTTACCCACCGAGCTACCTAATCGAATCCGCAAATTTTGTTGATTAAATCCATCCTTTTCAGATTGATTTGCTGCTGCAGAAAAACCATTGGTATGCATATTTTGGGCAGAAACACCTAAATGAAATTTTCCTGCATTGTTCTGAAGCGTAATCGATTCTGCATGAGTACCAAGGCCCCCACCCTGCAACGTAATGGTATTACTAGAGCGATCCGTCACCAAATTGATCACACCTGCCATGGCATCCGACCCGTATAACGTTGACTGGCCACCTTTCATAATTTCAATCCGCTCCAAATTTGCCAAATTAATTAAATTCCAATCCATGACCGATGAAATATGGGAAGGGTCATTCGCTGGAAATCCGTCAATCAATAATAAAACATGGCCCGTATTTGCCCCGCGGACATAGATTTCTTGGTTCGTGCCTGGCGCACTTCGAGAACCTACGACAGAAATGCCAACCGTTTCTTGTAACAATTCCCCTAAACCTTTACCTAAACTCGCTTGAATTTGTTGGCGCGATATAATCGAAACGACTTTACCAGTTTGCGCTAATTTGGCAGGAAACTTACTGGCTGTTACTTGAACTTCGGCTAATGTAGAATCGGAAAAGGATGTTGTTTGTCCAAGCGTGGAATGATACCCACACAGGAATAAAGTAGCGATTGCAATCGCTGATGGTAATTTTAACATTTTTTTGCCCAAAGGGCGTGAAGATAAAAAGGTAATCGAACGCTCGACCCCAGTTCATCCTCCGTAAAACAGGGTCAAGGATCATTCAAGGCAGGTCTCCTGACTCGCTTCCGATTCTTTTCAGTCTTCCCAGCCGAAGCCAGTGACATGAGGTTGAAAAGCATTTTGAAAGCTTACAGTTGCGGGGACAGTTCCAGCTTTTCACTGGATTCCCTATTAAGCAGCAAACCACGGATGGTTTGATACACCTTAAACTGACACAAACTTAGTCATTTTTATCTAGAACTTGATTTTTATTCCAAATTATCAAATTGCTACTCTGTCAATTCCCAATAATTTCTCTTCTTTGCAGCCTAAACCTCACCCCATGGAAACTATAAACCGATGCCTTTGGCCTGGAAATGACCCACTTTATCAAGCCTATCATGACCATGAATGGGGTAAGCCATTGCATGACGATCTGGCCCTTTTTGAGTTACTTTGTTTAGAAGGTTTTCAGTCCGGTTTATCTTGGATTACCATCTTGCGCAAAAGGGAATTTTTTCGCGAAGCTTTTGCGCATTTCGATTATCGTGTGCTGGCGAATTGGACGGAAGAATCGCTAATAAGCCAACTAGAAAATCCACTGATTATAAGAAACCGACTTAAAATCTGGTCTGTCCGGACGAATGCGCAGGCATTTATTCGAATTCAGGAAAAATTTGGTAGCTTTGACCGATTTATATGGGCTTTCGTGAACGATCAGCCCATCCAAAATCATTTCACTTCACATGAGGCTTTGCCTGCAAGTACCGAGTTATCGGAACGAATGAGTAAAGAATTGAAGAAATTGGGATTTAAATTTGTAGGCCCCACGATCTGCTACTCATTTATGCAAGCCGCCGGCTTAGTGAATGACCATATAACCAGTTGTTTCTGTTACGCTAACAAATAGAATGAATTCAAGGATCGTCATCATACCGACCTACAATGAGATCGAAAACATCCAAGCCATCATCGAAAAGGTGTTGAGTTTGGAGCCTGTTTTTGATTTATTGATTGTCGACGATGGCTCACCTGATGGAACTGCTTCAGAAGTTAAGCGCCTACAAACTCAACACCCAAATCGAATTCATCTGCTCGAACGCAAAGGAAAATTGGGGTTAGGGACAGCTTACATTGCAGGGTTTAAATATGCATTGGCGCATGGTTATGAATATATCTTTGAGATGGATGCAGACTTCTCGCATAATCCAGATGATTTAGTTCGCTTGTATGATGCCTGTCATGAAAAAGGTGCATTTATGGCCATTGGGTCGCGCTATATCAATGGGGTCAACGTGGTTAATTGGCCTATCGGACGTGTATTGATGTCCTATTTTGCAGGACACTACGTTCGATTTGTTACGGGCATGCCCGTCCAAGATGCAACAGCCGGTTTTGTTTGCTACAGAAGAAATGTATTGGAAACGATTCCGTTAGATCAAATCAAGTTCATCGGATATGCATTTCAAGTAGAGATGAAATTCACGACCTGGAAGTATGGATTTAAGATGACTGAGGTGCCTATTATTTTTACAGACCGGACAAAAGGGACGAGTAAGATGTCAGCCAATATATTTCAAGAAGCGATTTTTGGTGTTATCCAGATGAAAATTAGCAGTTTGTTTAAGCGTTACCAAGCATCGTAATGGACTACTCAATTCTAAAATCATTACATATTATTTTCGTTATCAGCTGGTTTGCAGGCTTATTTTATCTGCCGCGTTTACTCGTCTACCATGCCGAAGCTCAAAGTAAAGAACCCAACGAAAAAGCTATTTTATCCGCTCAGTTTTCCAAAATGGAGAAACTGCTATTTAATGCCATCATGATTCCGGCCATGTTTTTAACATGGATTACGGGATTGAGCCTCATTTACCTTTCCTGGTGGGATTCATTTGCGGCACACACCTGGCTTCATTTGAAATTAGCCTTCGTTGTGGGGATCACGATCTACCATTTTGTTTGTCGGCATTTCATCCGCCAATTTCAACAGGGTAAATTCATCATTTCAGGCCCTCAATTGCGTTTGTTCAATGAAATCGCAACCATCCTCCTTGTGGCGGTAGTCTTTCTCGTGGTAACGAAAAACACTACGGATTTAACGCAGATATTGCTGGGGTTTGTAATTTTTGCCATCGTCATTATGGCAGCTGTGAAGGTGGTTCGAAAATACCGATCTAACGCATAGCGCGATCCATATCGCGTTTCACATCTTTCTCTTTAATGTCATCTCGTTTATCAAAGGTCTTCTTTCCTTTGGCTAATGCGATATTCAATTTAGCATAACCTTTATCTGAAATGAACAGGCGGGTGGGAATAATCGTCAAGCCCACGTTTTTAAGTTCTTTTTGCAGCTTCGTTAATTCGCGTTTAGACAATAATAATTTTCGATCTCGGAGTGGATCATGGTTATAGTGGGTTCCCTCATCATAGGCTGAGATGTGCATATTGCGCACAAACAGCTCCTCTTGAAAGAAAATGCAATAGCCATCGGTCAAATTCGCCTTGCCTTGTCGGATCGATTTAATCTCCGTACCAGTCAATACCAAGCCAGCCGTAAACGTATCCAAGAATGCATATTCGAAGGATGCGCGTCGGTTTTTAATTTCGACTTGTTTTTGAATTTTTTCTTTGGCCATGTATTAAAAACAAAAAAGCCACACAGCAAAAACTGCGTGGCCTTTAACACGAGTTATCTATTACTTATCGCCTTTTTTAGCTGCGTATTCTTTGTTAAGACCGTCTACTAATTTTTGAGTCACATCTACTGAAGCGTCAGCGAATAAAATACCGCCACCTACTTTCGAATAACCCAATACGAATTCGTACTTGTTTTCTTTATTCACTTTAGCGATATACTCACGAATGTTGTTGTACAACTCTTCGTTTTTCTTCGCTTGCTCTTGCCCTAATTCGGCTTGTTTTTGCTGTGAATACTGTTGCAATTCAGCACCTTTCTTTTTCAAGGTCATGTCAGCAGCTTGTAATTGCGCTTGCGTCATCGCCTCAGCACGTTGTTGGATCGCTTGCAATTCAGCTTGCAATGCACGCTCTTTTTGGCCTAGATCAACCTGTAAGCGATATCCTTTATTTTCAAATTCTTTTTGTGCGTCTTTGTAAAACTGGTAATTCGTTAATAACGAATCGGAATTAACAAATACGATGCGCTTACCGTCTGCAGTTGTTGCGCTTGCACTTCCACTTGTGCTTGGCTTAAATAATGAATAGCCTACTGCTATTGTCAAAATGGCTAACCAAACGTAAGCGATACTTGGATTTTTCACGAGATTAAATTTTTATTTTTAAAGAATGGTAAATATACAAGGTCAAAATTGATTGTCCTAAAATTTTATTATTTCTGTCTTAAACGAGCGCCAGCCCAAACCCATAATCCGGTTGTTAAACCACCAATGATTCCGGTCACCACATATAAAAGAGAAACTTGGCCCTTCAATGGTAGCAACGATGCCATCCGACTTGGGAGGGTACTCGGATGTCCCAATGCCGTATAATAGGCTGCCAATACCCATAATATAAATCCAGCGGCAAAACCGATTACGAAAGAGCCTTTTGTTTTCATGCCCAATACATAGGCGATGATAGCAGCAGAAATACCCATCGCATACCAAGGCAGATACATACCAATTATGGCTCCTACAACAACAATGACAAGCATTAATCCAAGCGAATATTTCATACTATTGAACAGATAAAGTTAATTTTTTACGAATACGATTTGATGATTGGGTCGGTTGATCCAAATAGAGCAATGGTTTCAATTCTCCTTTTGCCCACGTGTCAATTAAATCATCATAATGCGCACTTCCCGGATTTCCGGATTGACCACCCGGATAAATTCCAAATCCTTTCGGTGTACCTTTTTTAGACAATTCCACAATAAAACGCCAAGATGGACCCGTCCGAGTAGTTGTGGCATTGACGATTGAACCGCCACCGCCAACCGGAATGTGGAGTCGGCTTAACGCATCCATTCCCGGAATTAAATGACGCACACCTGTTTCCTTTTGCTTATGCCAAGCCCACTCAGCTCCCAGGGGACCATGGTGCTTTTTCAAAGTATCCAAAGCAGCTTGAAATGATCCGGAAATGATATCCCGCATCGTCTCCTTTTTATTTTTCGTTTTCACATTATCCCACCAGCGTGCAGCTCCTTCATGCTCAACTAAATGAATGGTGCGATCCATGGCAGGACGGTTCATAGGCACTTTTTCATCTGAATCAAATTCGTCATCCCAAAGGAATGATTGCAAAGTAAGCACCCATGTTTCAAAAATAGTTGCTCCTACGGACTCGGCTGAATTTTGCAAATTCCAACGCTTTAACTCGTCTAAAGCCTTGTCTTTGGAATCTACTTGCGCCAATAATAAGGGTAATAATTTACGTGCCCGAATATTGTAATTATCATTTTGCAAACCTCTTAATGAGTCAATCGTAATTTTACTCATGGCAGTAAGGCGTTCGTTAATACGACGACCACGCTCAGATGGAGCATATTGCCAGCCCAGGTAATATGGATACGCAGGATCGGTTGAAAATTGGTTCGCTGAACTAACGAAACCTCGTACCGGGTTTTTCACGTGTGGATTGTGCGCTTGAGGAATGAATCCTTGCCAGTCGGCAGCCGGATCCGTACCATCCATCAAATACTTCCCTTGCAATTTCGACTTGAGCGGAAACTTGCCATTGACCCAAAGAGCAATATCTCCTTCATTACTTGCGAACACAAAGTTCTGAGCAGGTGCGGAATAATAAGTAAGCGCCTCCGTGTAATCTGCGTAGTTTTTAGCGCGATTTAATTTATAGAAGGTAGTTAACTCTTGTGACTTTTCGTGTGCAATCCAGCGGAGCGCATGGCCAACGGGGATATTCGATTTGAACGCTTTTTCATGGCTCAAATAAACGACTGGACCGTGGTGAGTAAAGAACACCGTATCAACAAAATCTTTTTTGCCTTTGATCTTAAACGTTTCAATCCGGAGTTTGGTTTTTTTCCATTGACCGCCGTGCCAGTACTCAAGTTTGGAAGCGTCTTTGAATTTTACTTGATACCAATCAAGCACATCAGACCCCACATTCGTTACACCCCATGCGATATCTTTGTTGAAACCTGTAATCACATTCGGCGTTCCTGGCATGGTCGAACCATATACATTGACACCTGGAGCAACGAGCTGCACTTGATACCAAATCGATGGAAGTGATAACGTTAAATGGGGGTCATTTGCCAAAATTGGCATACCTGAAACTGTTTTATTTCCTGAAACGGCCCAGTTATTAGATCCTATATTGGGGTCTTTTTCAGGTGTTTTCATAGCACTGCCTAGGCCCATAAAATCCTTAGGACTTGCAGGAATAGGCACGGGTTTGAAATCGATAGGTGAACCTGAAGGAATAATTGGGCTTTCTTCGAAGGGGTAATTTGGGAAAAGATCTTCGGCAACTTCACGCCCATATTGGCGTAAAACATTTGTCATTTTCAAGTCATCTGTTCCTGAAGCCAGCACAAAAGACATATTCTTTAAGAATAGTGCACTTTTAATCGGCGACCAAGGTTCAGGTGAATAATTCAATAATTTATATTCCAGCGGTAGATTACGCTCATCCAGTGAATTTATGTAAGCATTCACTCCATCCGAATAGGCTTCCAAAGCAACCTTAGCTTGAGGGTCAGCTTTCATTCCCTCAAAAGATTGTTCAGCCCCATAAACAGAACCCATGCGGCGCTGAAATTGATCAGAAGCTAATCCTTTATCACCAACAATTTCGGAAATACGTCCCCCAGCAAAATGCGTTTGAAACTCCATTTGCCATAAACGATCTTTGGCAGTTAAATAACCTTGTGCCAGATACAAATCGTGATCATTTTCAGCAAAAATATGCGGGATTCCCATTTCATCATAAACCACCTTAACGGGTTTTTGAAGACCAGGAATTTGTAAATTTTCGTCCGTTGGCTCACCTGTTTCCGGCGCCTCCGCATTTACCCAAAAACCATGAAACGGACTTAAGAATTTCCCAAAAGGTGGTATCGTCCCCCAGGAGTTTGACAAAACGTATGTAACACAAAGTGTAATGAGCAGTGGGAATACCTTTTTAACTAGGTTCATAGAAACGGTTGATGATGAACGATAAATTTTCTAAGATTTTTTTTACTTTTAGAAGGGCAATTTTACGCAATTGTCACACAACCAACAAATATTTTAATTTAATTAAAAATAAGTCAACTGAGTTTATACATGAAAAGAAGACAATTTCTGCAATCCGCAGGCCTGATGGGGGCCGCAAGTACGTTGGCCACCAATCCAAGTTCCGAACCAATCATTATTGCTACGTGGAAAAATGAGGCCGGGACAAAAGCTGGCTGGGATAAAATCATGCAGACAGGTAAAGCCTTAGATGGCGTCGAAGCTGGCGCGTGGGTGCCTGAAGCAAATCCAGAAGAAACTACAGTTGGGTATGGCGGTTATCCTGATCGAGATGGTCATGTTACCTTAGATGCTTGCATCATGGACCACTTGGGAAATGCGGGGTCTGTTACGTTTTTAGAGGGTATTATGCACCCGATATCGGTAGCCCGCGCAGTGATGGAAAAGACACCGCATGTCATGTTATCAGGTGCTGGAGCCTTACAATTTGCCTTATCTCAAGGGTTTAAACAACAAAATTTGCTCACGGAGAAATCTAAAAAGGCTTGGGAGGCATGGAAGAAGGAGTCAAAATATGAAACGAAAGTTAATATTGAGCGGCATGATACGATAGGCTTATTAGCCCTCGGAAAATCAGGTGAAATCGCAGGAGCTTGTTCCACGAGTGGGATGGCGTTTAAAATGCATGGCCGCGTGGGCGATTCGCCGATTATCGGTGGAGCCGTTTTTTGTGATGATGAGGTTGGCGGTGCTTGTGCCACTGGATTAGGAGAATTTGTCATGAAGACCTTAGGCTCCTTTTTGATTGTTGAATTTA
This sequence comes from uncultured Cytophagaceae bacterium, assembly GCA_903898715.1. GTDB lineage: Bacteria > Bacteroidota > Bacteroidia > Cytophagales > Spirosomataceae > Aquirufa > Aquirufa avitistagni. The sequence goes on along the minus strand of CAIUGL010000002.1, from coordinate 3,368 downwards.
TGCGGCAAGGGATGTCGCCCCAACAAGCCTGTGAGGCGGCTATCATGCGGATTGTGAAACGCTATAAATACAAAGAATTTCAAGTGGGATATTTGGCATTGAACAAAAAAGGCGAATATGGTGCTTATTCTATCCAAAAAGGGTTTAATTTCACTATTACGAAAAATGGCGTCACCCAAGTGATTGAGAGTGGCTATTATATGTCCTAGACTTATGGAAAGAAAAGTTACCGAAAAGAAGAAATTTTTAGTGGAAGTTGCTTGGGAGACGTGTAACCAAGTGGGCGGTATTTATACCGTAATTCGGACCAAAGTCCCGGCGATGGTCGAGAAATGGGAACAAGACTATTTATTACTCGGACCCTATTTCACGCAAACTGCCGCGGCGGAATTTGAACCTTTAGCCATCGATGTAGAAACACCTGTGGGTCGAGCAATCGCCTGGATGCGCGCTCAAGGCATGGAGGTTCATTACGGAAACTGGCTCATCACGGGAAAACCCAAGATTGTCCTTTTCGATTTAGCTTCTCTGATGAAAGAGGTAGATATCGTCAAAGGTCGCATTTGGGAAAACCACAAAATCTCCACACTTGGCGTAGAGGACTTAGTCAATCAAACTATCATTTTCGGGGAGTTAATTCGTCTTTTCTTAAGCCAGTTGGCCATTGAAAACAAGGCTAAAAAAGACATCATTGTCCATTTTCATGAATGGATGGCGTCAACTTGTATTCCAGATTTACGCAAAGAAAAAGTTAAAATATCCACGGTATTTACGACCCATGCCACGATGCTGGGACGGTATTTAGCTGGAAATGTGCCCAACTTTTATGATGTCTTGGACACCTTTGATTGGCATAAAGAAGCCAAACATTATGGGATTGAGGCGCAAGCTTCTTTCGAACGGGCAGCCGCACAAAAAGCGGATGTATTAACCACAGTTTCTGATATTACAGCCAAAGAATGTGTGGCATTTTTGGGTAGAATACCTGAATTAATTTTGCCAAATGGTCTGAATATTCAGCGTTTTGCGGCCTTACACGAGCACCAAAACTTACATTCACTTTACAAAAAACGGATTTCAGATTTTGTGATGGGTCACTTTTTCCAGAATCAACCCTTTGACCTGGATCAAACCTTATATTTATTCACTTCGGGACGGTTTGAATATTCGAATAAAGGATACGATTTGACATTGGATGCGTTAGAGATCTTGAATCGAAAAATGAAAGAATCTGGGTCGCGCAAGACGGTGATTATGTTTTTTATCACCAAGCAGCCTTACCATTCCATCGATCCAGAAGTTTTACATTCCCGCGCCGTCTTAGACGAAATTCGCGAAAACTGCCAGGCGATTGAAAAGGAAGTTGGCGAGAAATTATTTCAAGCCTCCGCTGCCTCCAAGGATTTAACGCTGCCTGATTTAAATGATTTTGTGGGGGAATATTGGCGATTACGTTTACGCCGAACCGTTCAAACTTGGAAAACAAATGCGCGTCCTAAAGTTGTCACGCATTTACTTAAACAGGAGGATGACATCATTCGCAATTTACATCGGACGCAATTATTGAACCATGCAGAAGATAAGGTAAAGGTGGTTTACCATCCTGATTTTATTGTCTCGACCAATCCTTTGTTTGGGCTTGATTATGGCCAATTTGTACGCGGTTGCCACTTAGGAGTTTTCCCTTCGTACTATGAACCTTGGGGCTATACGCCATTGGAATGTATGGCGCGTGGAGTACCTACGGTTACGTCTGACCTATCGGGTTTTGGGGATTACATGATGCAAATTATGCGTGATTATGAGCAATGGGGAGTGAGTGTCGTGAATCGTAAAACGCAGAACTATCAAGAATCCGCAGAGCAGTTGGCCAATTTACTTTTCAAATTTGTCCAGCAAAGTCAGCGAGATCGTATCATGCAACGGAATCGCGTGGAGAGTATTGCCGATACGTTTGATTGGTCAAATCTTCGTGGGTATTACGACACGGCGCATGAGCTTGCGGTGATGAAACGCCGGAAATAGATTATCAGTTTTTGAGGTTCAAAAATCCTCAGTTCCCCTTACCTTTGGCAATCCTCCAAGGTTTGCCAAAGGTAGGTGGGAAATATGCTTTAGAGCCTCCCGTTTCGACAAAGGCATCAACTCATTTTCTGCTACAAATTCGCATACCCAGTCGGCATTCGTCCGCGCATATTGCCGCAAAATCCACCCGATCGCTTTTTGAATAAAAAACTCTTTAGAAGAATTCAAGGCTAGAATCACATGTGATAAAAATGCCAAATCAGTTTTTGACTTATAGCCCAACTGAAACAAGATACAGAGTCGTTGGTGCCAAAAAACCGGCGAAGCCATCCAACGAGCAATCCAAGCATCCCGCTCCGTAGGAAAACGTAAAAAATAAGCCCCCAACACTTTTGGCCCTAATACATCCACTACGTCCCACCAGGTTTGGGCATCAACCCAGCGATCAATCAATTCAGGGAGGCGTTTGTCCCAGCATTTCTGCGCCTTCAATAAATAATCCATCGCGGCATATTGAAACTCCCGTTCAGGCATGTCAAATAACTCCGAACAAACCTCAAACCAATCTCCACATTGGCCATGTGCTTGATAAATTGCCTTGAATACAGTCGCTCGTTCAGGTTTTTTAATTCCAATAAATGGGTATTGATCCCGCATGTATCCACGCATCCAAAAGGCATTTTCTGGATGATCCAACGCGTAAAATGCAGCCCTTAACTCCTTGACAAAATTCATCGATTTGAAAAATATAAATTACCCTGTAAACCACTTTCGGTCACATCCCAACTGGATGCATCGAAAGGCTTGTATTGAATGTCGACAAAATTGATCTCATAAAAATTCTTCCAATTTACACGATCCCGATCCAGCTTTCGGATGCGATTTGCAGATACATTCGTGACTGTTAATTCGATATGATTTGACGTCTTTAAAACACCTGCCGGAACTTGAATCTGATACGGAAGTGACCAAACAATTCCCAAATCAACACCATTAATCTTCACGCGTACCCAATCCCTTACCTGATCTAAATGCAAAATTTTCGCTTGTGGCAATTGTTCCGCATTCAATTCAAAATCAAATGCATAGGTTCCTTTCCCCCAATAATCGTGCGTCGATGAATCGCGGGTCCAATAATTCAAGTCATCTGAAACCAAGGATTTTAACTGCTTATCCGGAAAACTAATGGAGACTTTACCCAATGGCTCAATCGGACTAATCACCTTATCTCCGACCACCTGAACTTTTGACATCGTCGTGACTCCACGAATCAACATGCTTTGGCCAGGTGCCAAATTCAAGAAAAACGATTTATCCTTATTCACATGAACCACAGATTTGAC
>CAIUGL010000001.1 GCA_903898715.1 uncultured Cytophagaceae bacterium | reverse complement strand
TCAAAATAAATATTTTCTGATGCCTTCAATAATCGAAAAGATCAAATCCTTAGCAGCTGCGCACACGACTGAAACAGTTGCGTATAGGCACCACATTCACCAACATCCCGAATTGTCTTTTCAAGAATTTGAAACACAAGCCTATGTCCAAAAGCAATTAGCCAACATGGGCATTGCGAGTACGCCATTAGCCAATACGGGATTGGTGGCTTTGATTGAAGGAAAAAACCCAAGTAGTCGGGTAGTTGCGTTGCGAGCCGATATGGATGCACTTCCCATTTTAGAAACAACTGATGTTCCTTACAAATCTCAAAATCCAGGCGTCATGCATGCGTGTGGACATGATGTGCACACATCATCTTTGTTGGGCACAGCACGTATTTTGCAATCTATCAAAGACGAATTTGAAGGAACGGTCAAGTTGATTTTTCAACCAGCGGAAGAAAAAGCACCAGGTGGCGCGAGCATTATGATCAAAGAAGGTGTGTTAGAAAATCCGAAGCCGGCGAGTATTTTTGGCCAACATGTAGCTACCAACGTTCCGGTAGGAAAAATTGGGTTTAGGGAAGGGATGTACATGGCGAGCACGGATGAATTATACATTAAAGTCATTGGAAAGGGTGGTCATGGAGCCATGCCGGATGCTTGCATAGATCCAATTGTCATCGCATCGCACATCATTGTGGCGATGCAACAAATTATTTCACGCAATAAAAACCCCAAATTACCCTCTGTATTAACCTTTGGGAAAATCGAAGGCTTAGGGGCAACGAATGTCATTCCGGATGAAGTGAATATCGCGGGGACATTCCGGGCAATGGATGAAACTTGGCGGGCGGAAGGTTTGGAGAAGATGAAAAAGTTAGCCGAAGGAATCGCGGACGCCATGGGTGGCTCAGCCGTTTTTGACGTATTAAAAGGTTACCCGTTTTTACAAAACAATCCCGAGTTAACGAGGAAAGCGAAACGTGCAGCGATCGAGTATATGGGTGCTGAAAATGTGGTGGATTTGGACCTATGGATGGCAGGAGAAGATTTTGCTTTCTATACGCACCATTTGGATGCTTGTTTTTATCGACTTGGTATACGGAATGAAGCGCGCGGAATTACTAGTGGCGTGCATACGCCTACGTTTGACATAGATGAAAAAGCGTTGGCCATTGGGCCGGGGTTAATGGCGTGGCTGGCGGTGAGTGAATTGAGAGGATAGAGACCGTGATGGAAAATTTAATACTCCATCGGGTCAGGCCACTTGAATTCGTAACTCAGTTGCTCAACGATTTTATCTCCTGATACAATTTTTCCCCCTAAACACGGTTGGCTTGAATCCCAATACCCTGGATTCATTCCGCGTTTTTCGCAATCATTCATCCCCACATCTTGCTTGGTTGGGTGTTCTGGAGCAACAATGTTGTAAACCCCGGATTGAATTTTCTCTGTTGTTAGCGCAATCAGATTGACTACGTCGTCTTTATGTACATAATTGACAGGGCAATTAGCCCCATCATTTCGTTTGTTGGCGAAATATTTAGCCACAAAACGATCACCACCCATTAATCCACCTAAACGTAGGATAATTGATTTAATTGGAGATGCTGAAACGATTGCTTCGGCTTGAGCCATTAATGTTGTGGAATTGATTTCAGCGTTTTCATCTACGATTGCTGATATGTTTGCATAGACGGAGGTGGAAGATAAAAAGATGATTTTCTCCACCTTTTTGGGATCCAGCACGCTAACCCAATCATGTAGGATTCGCAAATATTGTTCCTCCGAATTCTTCTTGCGACGTGGGGGAATAGCCCAAATTTGAATCGCTGATTGATTCATTTGCGCCCAATCTCCTTCGGTTGTCTCTTCGTTTGCACGAAAATCCACGACATGTACGTTGGGGTGTTTGGCCTGCGCATGGACTTGAGACGCAGAAACGCTTACATCAAAATCCGCTAAAGCTAGTTTAAATGCCAATGGTGCGCCTACCCAACCGCCTCCGTAAATACTTATCTTCTTTTTCATATAATTTTGCACCTTTGGAACAATTGAATCGCAAAGATAGTTTAGAACCCATGAATAAAATGTTTTTTGTGCCTTTTATCACGTTAGTGCTTAT